>JAJBVW010000161.1 GCA_020866945.1 Oscillospiraceae bacterium | reverse complement strand
AATCATTTCTCCGTGCTATTATACACGAGACAACATAAAATGGCAAGGAGAATCGAAAAAGTGAACCGACAATCTGATTCGGCCCCAGCCAAAAAAGGCGGGCTGGTCCAATGTATCGTGGTCGTGGCGGCAGCCTGCCTCGTCCACGGCGTTATGCAGGGGGTTCATGACAATTACGGAATCATGCTAAGCGGCCTGCTGGAAACGACGGGGCTTGACTATGCGTCCATCAGCTTTTGTATTGGCGTGGGCGCGCTGGTCTATGGTTTTGCCCAGCCCCTGCTGGGTATTCTGGCGCTGCGAAAATCCAACGCCTTTGTCATCCTGCTGGGGATTGTGTTCACGGTGACGGGGCTTATCATCACGCCGCTTTGCAGAAGCTTCCTCCCTCTGCTGCTGTTTTTCGGGCTTGTTCTGCCCTTTGGGACGACAGGGCTGTGCTTCGGCATCGTGATGGGCGCAATCACCCCGGTGCTGGGAGAAAGGCGGGCCGCCGCTATTTCCGGCGTGATACAGGCCAGCGCCGGCGTCGGGGACGCGCTGATGTCCCCGGGGCTGCAGGCGCTGATTGGGCGCTTCGGCGTTCAAACCGCCATGGGGTCGCTGACCGTCCCGTTTCTTATCATGATACCCGTCGTCCTGTGGCTCGGACGGCTGAACCGCAAAAATACCGCCGCGGAGAGAGCTACAGAACAGCGGGAATCCCTGGGCCATATGATACGAAGCGCCCTGCGGGACAGGGACTATCGGCTGCTCGTCATCGGCTTTTCGGCCTGCGGGTTTAATATGTCCATCATAGAGAGCCATCTCTTTTCCCAGTTTCTGTCCTATGGCATCCCGGGAAGCGCCGCCTCCCTGGCGCTGACCGCATATGGCATCGCGACGATGGCTGGCGCAGCGGCGGTGGGCTTTCTCGGCGTAAAATTCCGCATGAAAAACATTCTGGGGAGCGTTTACGCCATGCGGGTTCTGATTTCCCTGGGCTTTCTGCTGCTCCCCAAATCCACGCCCTTCGCGTTTGCCGCCACCGCGCTGCTGGGGCTGAGCGGCGATTCCACCGTCCCGCCCACGTCCGGGCTTATCAGCAAAAAATTCGGCGCGGAAAAAATGGCCGTTCTCTATGGCTTCTCCCTTGTGTCCGCCGCGGCCAGCTTTTCCATCCGGGAGGGCAGCGTATCGTGATTTTTAACCGACAAAAAGTGACGCCGGGCCGGCGTCCCTTTCTCGCTTTTGCGCGGGGCTATGCCTCCGCGATTTTTTTGAGCTTATACAGCAGATTCAGTGCCTCCAGCGGGGTCAGGGTGTCCGTGTCCAGCTCGCGGAGGCGGCGGGTCAGCTCGCTGCCGGCCATATCCGCCAGGCTTACCTGCTCCTGGCTCGGGACGGCGGCGGGCGGCGCGGACGGGCCGGTGGCCTCCAGCTCCGCCAGGTATTGCTTGGCCTTTTTTATCACCTGGTCAGGCACCCCGGCCAGCTTCGCCACCTCGATGCCGTAGCTATCGTCCGCGCTGCCGGGAACGATTTTCCGCAGGAAAATCAGGCTGCCCCCCTGCTTTTTGGCAGTGATGTTGTAGTTTTTCACGCCGTCCAGCGTCCCCTCCAGGGCGGACAGCTCATGGTAATGGGTGGCGAACATGGTTCTGGCCCCCAGCCGCCGTTTATCGGCACAGTATTCCAGCATAGCGCGGGCGATGGCCATGCCGTCATAGGTGGAAGTGCCGCGGCCTATCTCGTCCAGTATCAGCAGAGAGGCGGAGGTGGCGTGGCACAGGATGGAGGCCATTTCGCTCATCTCCACCATAAAGGTGGACTGTCCGCTGGCCAGGTCGTCCGAGGCCCCGATGCGGGTGAACACCCGGTCGGTCACGCCGATCAGGGCGCTTTTCGCGGGGACGAAGCTGCCCATCTGGGCCATCAGGACGATCAGCGCCGTCTGGCGCATATAGGTGCTTTTGCCCGCCATGTTGGGGCCGGTGATAATGGCCACCCGGTCATCCTTGTCGTTCAGGAAGGTGTCGTTCGGGACAAACAGCGCATCCTTCTGGGAAGCCTCCACCACAGGGTGCCGCCCCTCCCGTATCTGGATAACGCGGCCCGTGTCCACCTCCGGCATGACATAGTGGTTCCGGCTCGCGACCTCCGCCAGCGAACAAAGGGCGTCCGCCTCCGCCACACGCTCGGATGTCGCCTGCACGCGGGCCACCTGGGCGGCCACACGCTCCCGCAGGGCACAGAACAGCTCATATTCCCGGCTGTCCGCCAACTCCTTGGCGTTTAAAAGCTCGTTTTCCAGCTCCTTTAGCTCCGTGGTGAAATACCGTTCGCTCGAGACGAGGGTCTGCTTGCGGATATAGGTCTCCGGCAGCGGCACGTCCCCGGCGGAGCGGGGCACGTCGATATAATAGCCGAACACCCGGTTGTAGCCCACCTTCAGCTTTTTGATGCCAGTACGCTCCCGCTCCCGGGCTTCCAGCTGCGCCACCATGGCAGCCCCGTTGTCGCGCACGTTCCGAAGACGGTCAACCTCCTCGTCCGCGCCGGGCCGGAGGATGCCTCCCTCCCGGAGAGAGAAGGGCGGGTCGTCCGCCACAGTGCGGGCGATGTCCTCCTGGATATCGGCAAGGGCATCCAGCGCCGCTATATCCCGGAGCATGGGGCTTTTCGCCCCGGCAAGAAGCTCCGCCAGGCGGGGCAGCTTTGCAAGATAATGCCCCAGCGCGGCCAGATCCCGGCCATTGGCCGTGCCGTATGTGCAGCGGCCGATGAGCCGCTGGATGTCCCCCATGGCCCGCAGGGTCAGGATAAGCTCCGGGCGGAGTATGGGGCTGTCATAAAGCTCCCCCACGGCGGAAAGACGCCTGCGGATGGCGATGGGATCCAGGAGCGGCCGCTCCACCCAGGAACGGAGCAGCCGCCCGCCCATGGGGGTTTTGGTCTTGTCCAGCACCCAGAGAAGACTGCCCCGCTTTTCTCCCGTGCGCAGATTTTCCGTCAGCTCCAGGTTCCGTCGGGAGGTATAGTCAAGCTCCATATACCGCCCCTGGCCGAAGCGCTCCAGCCGCCGGATATGGGACAGGTCGCATTTCTGCGTCTCCACAAGATAGCTCAGCAACGCCCCCGCCGCCAGTGTCTCCCCGGCGGAGCCGGCCTCCTGAAACTGGGCGAAGGTAAGCTCCCGGCATGGCTCCTCCTGGAAACGGTCGGCTCCGTCCTCCGGCAGGCAGTTCAGCTTTTGCAGAAAGGCCGCAATATCCGCGTTTTTCAGCGTCTGAGGGGACAGCACGGCCTCCCGGGGGGCGAAACGGCCCAGCTCGTTCAGGATGTGGGTCACAGGCTCCGTGGGAAACGCGGCAACGCAAAACTCCCCGGTGGACACGTCGCAGAAGGCGGCGGCGCCCTCCTCTCCCTCCAGCCACAGGGCGCAGAGGTAGTTGGAGCGGCCCTCCTCCAGCATGGAGCTGTCCGTCACCGTGCCGGGGGTGATGACCCGGATGACGCCCCGCTCCACCAGCCCTGTTGCGGCGGAGGGGTCCTCCAGCTGCTCGCAGATGGCCACCTTATAGCCCTTCGCGATGAGCCGGCCGATATACGCCTCGCAGGAGTGATAGGGAACGCCGCACATGGGCGTCTGATCCTCCGGGGCCTTGTTTCTGTCCCGTGTGGTCAGGGCCAGATCCAGCTCCTTGGAGGCCACCTTGGCGTCCTCGTCGAACATCTCATAAAAATCGCCCAGCCGGAAAAACAGCAGACAGTCCGGGCACTGCTCTTTAATCTCATAATACTGCCGCTTCATCGGTGTCATTTCCGCCATCCCGGTCTCTCTCTTTCTAAAATATTTTATTTTTTAATATTACACAAGCTCCCCGTACAGCGCCCAGGTGGTGCTGGAGGTGATTTTCGCGTCCGCGAACCGGCCAATCAGAGACGGGTCGCCCCGGAGGTGTACCAGGCGTCCCCCGGCGGTGCGGGAGGATAGATTATAAGGCTCCGCGCCGGTCTCGCCGTCCACCAGGACGCGGAAGGTGCGGCCCACATAGGCGGCGTGCTTCTCCTCGGAGATACGGTTCGCGACGGCCAGAAGCTGGTCGAACCAGACCTGCTTTTCCGCGCGGGGGACGGGGTCGTCCATCTCCGCCGCCGGCGTGCCGGCGCGGGGGGAGTAAATAAAGGTGAACATCGCGTCGTAGCGCACCTGCTCCACAATATCCAGCGTTTCCCGGAAATCCGCCTCCGTCTCCCCCGGAAAGCCCACGATGATGTCCGTCGTCAGCACCAGGTCGGGCATATATTCCCGCGCCATGGCCACCTTTTCCAGATAGGCCGCCCGGTCGTAGTGGCGGTTCATGGCCTTCAGGATGCGGTCAGAGCCGCACTGAACGGGAAGATGGAGCTGATGGGCGCATTTTTCGCTCTCCGCCATGGCCCGGAAGAGCTTTTCCGTGGCGTCCTTGGGGTGGCTCGTCATGAAGCGGAGGCGAAAATCCCCCGGAATATCGCTGATGGCCCGCAGCAGGTCGGGAAAGTCCATTTTGTCCTCCCCCAGGCCCTTGCCGTAGCTGTTCACGTTCTGACCCAGGAGAGTGATGTCCTTATAGCCGGCGGCAGCAAGCTCCCTGGCCTCCGCCAGGATGTCCGCCGGACGGCGGCTCCGCTCCCGGCCCCGGACGTAGGGGACGATGCAGTAGGTGCAGAAGTTGTCGCAGCCGTTCATGATGGAAAGCCAGGCCTTCACCTCACTGTCCCACCGCCGGGGAAGCCCCTCGGCCACCACCCCATCGGAGGGGGCGGCGGCGATGACCCGGCTTTTGTTCCCCCGCCGCCCGTGGCGCTCTATCACCTGCCACAGAAGCTCGGGAAACTGCCACACCTCATGCGGCCCGAACACCAGGTCTACCATGCGGAAGGAATCCCGCAGGCGGTTTTTCATCCGCTCCTGCTGGGCCATGCACCCGCCCACGCAGACGATAAGCTCCGGGTTCCGCTCCCGCGCATGGGCAAGAGAGCCGACGTTTCCCAGCACACGCAGCTCCGCGTGCTCCCGGACGGCGCAGGTATTCACGGCGATCACATCCGCCCGGGCGGGGTCATCCGTAGGAAGATACCCGCACTGGGCGAGCCATCCCCGCAGAATTTCGCTGTCCGACTCGTTCTGCTGGCAGCCGTAGGTGTCCACCATGGCATAATGGGGCCGGGAGGCAATCGCCTGTTTGATTTTCTCGCAATAAACGTCCTGGGCCTCCAGCTCCTGCGGCCCGATCTCCCGGCGTGTATACATAAAAACCCTCCCGTGGTTCATAAAAGCTCTGTCTCAAGGCAGTACTTTAATATATCATTTTTTTGTGGTATAATCAAGGACAGGAAAAGTTTTCGCCGGCCAATGGGCCGGTTGTGTTCGGAGGAGAAGGCGGATATGGCAGTTATCAACGTCCTGGCCCCCCATGTGGCCAATATGATTGCCGCGGGCGAGGTGGTGGAGCGGCCCGGCAGCGTGGTGAAGGAGCTGATGGAAAACGCGGCGGACGCGGGCGCGCGGAACATCACCGTGGAGCTGCGGGGCGGCGGCGCGACCTTCATCCGCGTGACGGACGACGGCTGCGGCATGGCCCCGGAGGACGCGGGCAACTGCTTTCTGCGCCACGCCACCTCGAAAATAAAGGACGAGCTGGGCCTGGAGGCCATCAGCACCATGGGCTTCCGAGGCGAGGCGCTGGCCGCCATCGCGGCCGTCAGCCATGTGGAGCTGCTGACCCGCCGGGAGGAGGACGAGGCCGGAACCATGGTCACGCTCTCCGGCGGGGAGATACAGGACATGGGTCCCGCCGGATGCCCCAAGGGCAGCGTGTTCACCGTAAAGGATCTGTTTTATAACACCCCCGCCCGGCTAAAATTCATGAAGTCCGACCGGGCGGAGGGCGCCTGGTGCGTCCAGACCGCCCTGCGGGTGGCCCTGGGCAGGCCGGATATATCCGTCCGCTGCATCCGGGATGGACAGGAGGAATTTTTCACCCCCGGAGACGGGAAGCCGGAATCCGCCGTATACGCCCTGCTGGGCCGGGACACGGCCCTGTCCATGCTGCCAGTGCAGGGGGAAAACGAGGGCGTATCCGTGACGGGCTTCGTCGGCTCCCCCTCGGCAGGACGCGGCAACCGGGCCATGCAGTTTTTCTTCGTGAACGGCCGGGTCATCCGCTCGCAGAGCCTCCAGGCGGCGGTGGAGCAGGCGTATAAAAACACACTGCTGGTGGGCCGGTTCCCCAGCTGCGTCCTCTATATCACCATGAGTCCAGGCGCGGTGGATGTGAACGTCCACCCGACGAAAAACGAGGTGAAATTCTCCTCGGAAAAGCGGGTGTTCGACGCGGTGTATTACAGCGCGCTGAACGCCCTCCAGGGCCGGGAGGACACGGTGGAGATGCGCCTGTCCCGCGGAACGGAAAAGCGTCTGCACCCCACCGGCCCCGTTTCCGCGCCGGAGCCGGAGCATTCGGCGCCGGAAAAGGCCTCGGAAGAGCCCATAGAAAAGGCCCCCGCCCCGACAGGACAGATGACGCTTGAGCTGCACAGCCCGACCTATACCTACGGCCGGGGCATGACTGTGGCCGTACCGCTCCGGCATTCATCGCAGCGGGAGAGCGCCCCCCGGCGGGAGGAGGCGGAGCCGCCCCGCTCCGTTCCCAAGCCCCCGGCGGCCTGGGAACCGAAGAAACCGCCGGCGGAAAAGCCCGCAGCCAGTGTTCCGGCGGAGCCTGCACGCGTGGTGGGAGAGGTGCTGCGCACCTATATCATCGCGGAGCAGGGGGAACGGGTGCTTCTCATCGACAAGCACGCCGCCCATGAGCGGCTGGTGTTCGACGCGCTGAAGGCACGGGGCCGGGAGATACTGTCCCAGGGCCTGCTGGAGCCGCAGACCTGGCGGCCCGCCCGGGAGGAACGGGAGACGCTGGAGGAAAACGCCGGCCTTCTCCGGGAGCTTGGCTTCGACCTTGAGCCTTACGGGGAGGAGGACATGATTGTGCGCGCCGTCCCAGAGGCGCTCGACCCGGCCCAGGCCGTGCCCGCGCTGGAGGAGATATGCGAAAAGCTGCAAACCGGCAGCCGGGATCTGGCCCGGGACGGGATCTTGCAGACCATCGCCTGCAAGGCGGCCATCAAGGCCGGCTGGGACACAGACCCCATGGAGCTGCAGGTGCTGGCAGACAAGGTGGCCTCCGGCCAGATAAAATACTGCCCCCATGGCCGTCCTGTGGCCATGACCCTGACAAGACGGGAGCTGGACAAGCAGTTTTCAAGGATTGTATAATAACGGGAAAAAAGGAGACTATCGCCCATGAAAATAGAGTTTAACGACGAGCAGCTGACCCTTCTGAAGGAAGTGGTGGCGGAATACGCGGAGATTTCCTACCACGAGATGTTTGACTACAAGCGGGTGGCCGTGGACGCGGAGGAGGACTTCGTGAAGGCAGAATATAACGCCCTGGCCGAGCAGGAGGAGGATCGGTTCCGCCAGGTGAAGGCTCTTTCGGAATACATCGTGAAATATGAGGAGCTTATGGGCCATGCCTGACCTGCTGGTGATAACCGGCCCCACCGCCACGGGCAAGACCGCCCTGGGGGTGGAGCTGGCTCTGGCCCTGGACGGGGAGGTGGTGTCCGCCGATTCCATGCAGGTATACCGGGGCATGGACATTGGCACGGCAAAGCCCTCCATGGCGGAGCGCCGGGGCATTCCCCACTGGATGCTGGACGTGGCGGAGCCGTGGGAGCGCTTTTCCGCCGCGCGGTACAGCGACATGGCCGCCGCCTGCGTGGAGGACATCCGGGCCAGGGGGAAGCTCCCCATCGTGGTGGGCGGCACCGGGCTTTATATCGACGGGCTTCTCCGGGGGACGGACTATGCCGCCGCCCCGGCGGATATGGCCCTGCGCCGCGAGCTGGAAGCAGAATACGACCGGCTGGGGGGCGAGGCGTTCCAAAAAAAGCTGGCCGCCGTTGACCCGGAGCGGGCGGCGCTGCTGTATCCCCGGGACAAAAAGCGTCTTGTCCGGGCCTATGAGATATACGCCCTGACAGGCCAGACCATCACGAAGCATGACAGGCTCTCCCGCGAGGCCCCGCCCCGGTATACGGCGGCGGTCGTGGCGCTGGACTACGCGCAGCGGGACGACCTCTACCGCCGGATAGACGACCGCGCGGCCCAGATGTTCCGGGACGGCCTGGCGGAGGAGGTGCGCCACCTACTGAAGGCGGGCCTGGACACGGAGGCCACAGCCATGCAGGCCATCGGCTACAAGGAGACGGTGGATTATGTGGCGGGCCGGGCCACTCTGGAGGAGGCTGTGAAAACCGTAAGCCTCCGTTCCCGCCAATACGCCAAGCGCCAGCTCACCTGGCTCCGGGGCCGGGAGGGGGTTCACTGGATACGTTGGGAA
>JAJBVW010000028.1 GCA_020866945.1 Oscillospiraceae bacterium | reverse complement strand
TCCTCCGTGCACGTCGCGGCAACCTCGTTTTCAGTAACCGCTTCACCTGCTGTGTGGCCGGTCGCGGCAATAGCTTCGGTCTTGGTTTCACCGCAGGCCGTGCAGGTGTAGGTCATGACACCATCCGTGGTACAGGTAGCTTCTGTCGTTACTTTGCCTTCATCCCAAGTATGCCCGGTAGCTTCGGTTTCATCAGCAACGTAGGAATCTCCGCAGACAGAGCAGGTATAGGTCGTATACCCTCCCTTCGTGCACGTCGGGGCCGTCACCACACCCACATAATTGTGTCCGGTCGCGGAAACTGTTACAGTCTCCCGACTAAGTTCTTCTCCGCAGACTGTGCAATACACGACGGAATCGTAGGAACCATCCTCTGTACACGTCGCGGCAACCTCATTTTCAATAACCGCTTCACCGGCGGTGTGACCCGTGGCGGCAATGGCTTCGGTTTTGGTTGCACCGCAGACCGTGCAGGTATAGGTCATAACGCCGGCTTCCGTGCAGGTCGCCTCTGTTGTCACCACACCCTCACCCCAGGTGTGGCCTGTAGCAGCTATTACCTCGCCCGCAGTAACCGTCTCGCCGCAGACTGTGCAGACCTCGTCGCCAGTGTAACCATCTTCCGTGCACGTTGCGGCCTTCGCGTTTTGCACCTCAGTGGTGTGGCCCGTGGCGGGAATCACCTCGCCTGTGGTTATCGTTTCACCGCACACTGTGCAGACTTCGTCGCCGGTGTAGCCGTCCTCCGTGCACGTTGCATCCTCCGCGTTTTGTATCTCAGTGGTGTGCCCCAGCGCGTCCGTGTAATCACTCACATAGCTGTCGCCGCAGTTGGAACAGGTATAGGTCGTATACCCCTGCTCCGTGCAGGTCGGAGCCGTCACCGCGCTCACATAGCTGTGCCCATAGGGGCAGGGATAATCGGACGACGACATGGGATACGCCGCATAAAAAGATGTCGTCGTATAGTCGTCATCTCTGGTATGGTCGGAGAAATTTGCGTTGCACAGCAGGAAATATTTATAGTTTCCATAGCTGTAATTCGCATCCCAAGTGGAGTCCAAATTATAATAGTAATCTCCTATTTGAACAATATTCCAGCCGTGGTTTTCGCCAGTGCTGGTTCTGGTTCCTGAAATAATACGAGCGTCCAGCCCGGCCTCCAGCGCCATTCGATAGAACAGCAGGCTATAGCCCTGACAAACGGCTGTTCCATTCATCAGCGCGGCGTAAGCGGTATATTTAAGCATATAGCTTGAATCATTCAAATTGGTGTAATCATAAGTAACATTAGCGCAGATATACTGGTAAATCGCACAGATTTTTTCCACTTCGTCTTTACTATCCAGATCCAGGCTGCTCAAAACGGATGTCAGCGCCGTTGTTAGCTCCGCCTCCTGCGCTGCCGTTGTATAATAGGTCATGGTATACGCTACTGTAATATAACAGACACCACCTGAGCTGTAGTATGAAATGCTAGCCTTATAGCCGCCTGTTTGCCATTTCAGATAGTCGCCTTCTGTTGGCGTTCCTGTATGCTCCAGCGCTTGACTATAGATTGAAGAAACATCTTCCTGTGCATATTCATCCGCCGTATATTTAACTGTAATTGTTTCCACCCGGCTGACCAGGCTCGCCCTCATCTGGACTGCTGCTTCGCTTGTAGAAACATACTCATCGTCTTCAGAGACAACCGACGGTACGTCAGCAGCTTCGGCAGGCTGGACGAGGTCGTCCTCTGTGATAACGTCCGCATACAGAGGGTTTATGTAGGTAACAGAAAGGGTGTTCGTCTGCGCAGCTGAACCAAGCGTGGCCGCTTCCTCGCCGGCAGCCTCCACGATGGTCTCCGCGGCTTCGTCCGCATCCTCCGCCTCTGTCGTCTCAGCTTCTGGCGTCTCAGACGCAGCCGTATCGGTCTGTTCCGCAGGCGCTTCTTCCTCTGTTGAAGCTTCCTCTTCCGTCTCAACAGTTTCCTCTGCCGAAGCTTCTTCCTCCGCCTCAACAGATTCTGCGTCCTGTTCCGTGTCAGGTTCCTCTGTCTCCTGTATTACAGTGCTTTCGCCTTGACTGTTCTCTGTCTCCGGCATTGCGGACTCATCATCCGCCCAAACGCCGACAGAGCACATCGAAGCCAACAGACAGACAATCAGGAGCACCGCCGTTAGTCTTTTCATGTGCATTTCCATCCTTTCAATTTACCGCAGCTGTCTCGATTTTCAGCCGGTTTACAGGGGAGAAAATCACCATTGACATATCACAGCAGACGAATCACAGCAAAAATATCCGTTTCCTCGTCATCGTTCACGTCCGTGGTACCTTCTGCAACTGTTTCCCATCTTACATTATCAGCCAATTATACAGAATGATTGTACCCCCCCTTGCCAAAAAAGTCAATAATTTCTCGCACTTTTTTGAAAATAACCTTTTCCAATTCCCAACGCCTCCGGCGTCCACGGAAAAAACACAGGCCGCGGGCAGTCAAACGACGACCGGCGGCCTGTGCATCTATTGCGGCAGCGGCAGGCTGCCCTGCTATGTTCTGTTACTTCGTCACATAGCCCAGCATCCCGGAGGAGACTATGGTCTCCTAATCCTCCGCGGAGACGGCTATGTATTGCCAGTCGCCATCTATTTTGGCCAGAAGGAGCCATTCGCCGTCGGTGTCGTCGCCCCAGTTGGCGGCGTCAGTCTCGGAGAAGGCGGTCTTTTCGCCGTCCTGCTCCCAATACCAGGTATCGTCCTCCTTCACCGCGCCAAGCCAGGCATACGAGGCGCCTACCGTGTCCAGCTGGCCGGTCAGGCCTTCAAAATCACTGTCGTCAGACAGGACGGCAAGGGTCTCGCCGGCGCTTTCCGCTTCGGCCTTCGCGTCCTCCCAGCCCAGGCTGCTGACCGTGATTGTATAGGCCGCCGACGGAGCCGAGGTAACGGTGGCCGCCGGAGTCGCCGTGGGCGCGGCGGTAGGTGTAGGCGTGGCAGCAGCCGTTGCTACGGGTGTTTCGGTGGGCGCCGCAGTAGCTGTCGCCGCGGCGGTGGCCGTCGGAGCGGTGGTGGACAGGAGCGAGGTAGAGATAAAGCCCGTCTGCCCGTTATAGCTGACACGGCTCCATCCGCCGGAGATGCCGGTGCGGGTCAGAGATGTGCCCGCCGTCACCGTGCCAAGAATGCTGTAGCTTGTGCCGGGGCCGTTGCGGACGTTCGTCACGCTGTACGTCACATATACTGTGTCGCTGACCTCGGTGACCGTATAGCTGGAGCTGCTAGAGCTAGAGCTAGAGCCAGTGCCAGTGCCGGAGCTGGAACCAGTGCTTGTATTAGAGCCGGACGAGGATCCAGAGGAAGAACTGGTGCCGGTGCCGCTGCCCGTTCCCGGTGTAGCGGTGGCGGCGGTAAGCGTCCCCTCATCGTCCGTTTCGGTCTCCTCCGTGTCCTCATCCGCGTCCTCTGTGGGAGCAGGGGAGGCGGTGGCGGCAGCCGTGGGGGCGGGCGTGATGGTGATGGGCGTGGCCGTAGGCTCGGCTGTCGCCGGGGAGACGGCAAAGTTTTCAGAGGTCTCCTGAATATCCCCGTTCCCGCCAAATATCAGCGCCAGCACCACAATCAGCAGGACGGCGGCCCCGAGCACGGGCAGCACCAGGCCCAAAACGCCCTTTTTCTTCTTCCGCTGGGCGGCAGGTGCCATGGACGGCTCCCGCCGGGCGTGGCGGGTTTTTTCAAAATCCTTTTGGACGGTGTACTGCCGCTTGGCAGTCTGCTCCTCCTGCGCGGAAAGGCCGCCGGTCTCCTGGCTCAGCTCCGCCGGCTCTTCCGTCCAGTTCACGTCCCCCTCCGGGGTGGTCTCGCCGTCAGGGGCCGGTTCCCCATCCTTCGGGGCCGCAGGTTCTTCGGCAGCTTCCTCGGGGGCGGGTTCCTCCGCCTGGACGGACTCCCCCTGAGCAGACTCTTCCAAAGCAGTCTCCTCCTGGGCAGCGGCGTCCGCCTCGGGCGCTTGCTCCGCCTCAGGGGCAGGTTCCTCCGCCGGTTCCGTCTCCGCAGGGGCCGCATCCTCTGCGGGGGCGGCTTCCTCAGAAACCGGCTCCTCCGCCGGAACATCAGTCTGCGCCTGCGCTTCCGCAGCGGCAGCCGCAATGGCGGCGGCGCTTACGGCAGCCTCCGGCACGGGGAGCGCCTCGTCCGTGTCGCCAAGGGCAGACAGCAGCTCCCGGGCGGTGAGGTAGCGGCTCTCCGCCTCATAGGACAGGGCCTTTTCCAGCACGCCCCAAAGCTGGTCGCTGACGCCCTGCGGCCGGGGAACAGGCTCCCCCTTCATGCGGCGGCGAAGCGCATCAGAGCGATCCTTCTCCGTCAGGCCCTCCGCCGGCTGGAAAGGCAGACGCCCCCCGTTGCATCCGGCATAAACCAGCAGGGCCACGGCATACACATCCGCCGCCGCGGCGGCGATATTGTCCCAAAAATACTCCGGGGCCACATATTCCACCTGGTCTGCGGTGCGTCCAGCCGCCGCGCTGTGGTCAGGCGCGCCCAGGACGGCCTTGCCCTCCCAGTCCAGCTGGATATTTCCGGGCCACACGCCGCCGTGGAACCCTTCCGGCTCCCCCGGCAGCTGCGCGCACAGCTCCCGGCCCATTTTGACAGCCTCATCCGCCGTCATGCCCGCCAGGCATTCTATCAAAGTTCCGCCTGGCTCCAGCCCAGTATCTATCATATCTATCTACCCCACTCTTTGCCAGATTTGATAAAAGTTACAAATTGGTTACGATATAAAAACAATTTATCACAAAAGTTACACGCTGTCAACCATCTATTCCTGAAAACACGAATAAAATTTTCGCGCCGCCCCAAGGGACGGCGCGAAAATAAGCTCAATGCGCTCTAAACCTTAATTTTCAAAGAATTTTCGATGGATAGCGGCCACGGCGCGGTCGGCGCTGGTCGCGTCTATCACGCAGGAAATTTTTATCTCGCTGGTGGAAATCATCTGGATGTTGATATGCTCGTCGTTCAGCGCCTCGAACACCAGGGAGGCCAGGCCCACGGAGGACATCATACCGGCGCCCACCACGCTGACCTTGGCAATGCTCGTGTCCACGGAGACGTGGGGATAGGCGGACAGGGCCTTCTGGGCCGCCTCCACATCCTGATCGGCCACCACAAAGCTCATGTCGTTGGCCCCGTCGCGGCCATTGGCCTGGATAATCATATCCACGTTCACACCGGCCTTGGACACGGCGTTCAGCACCCGAAAGGCGGTGCCGGGCTTATCCTCCAGCTGCATGACCGTGATGCGGGCCACCTTCTCGTCCTTGGCGATGCCGGTAATCTTCATTTCTTCCATATGTTTGACAACCTCCTTAACCTTTGTGCCGGGCGCTCTCACCAGGGAGGAGAGCACCTCCAATTCCACTCCGTAGCGCTTTGCCATCTCCACAGAGCGGTTCATCAGTACCTGGGCGCCCATAGAGGCCAGCTCCAGCATTTCGTCGTAAGTGATTTCCTCCAGCTTGCGGGCGGCCGGAACCTTCCGGGGGTCGGTGGTATAAACGCCCTCCACGTCCGTATATATCTGGCAGCAGTCCGCATGAAGGGCCGCGGCCAGGGCCACCGCCGTGGTGTCGCTGCCGCCGCGGCCCAGGGTGGTGTAGTCGTCATATTTGTTCACGCCCTGGAAGCCTGTCACCAATACAATGCGGTGGGCGTCCAGCTCCCGGCGGAGACGCTCCGTGTCCACGCGCCGGATGCGGGCGCTGCCGTAGGCGGTATCGGTGCGGATGCCCACCTGCCAGCCGGTCAGGGACACAACGGGCAGTCCCATGCTCTCCAGGCACATGGCCATCAGCGCCACGGACTGCTGCTCCCCGGTGGTCAGGAGCATATCCAGCTCCCGCTTGGAGGGGTTCCTGTTCAGCTCCGCCGCCTTTTCCAGCAGGTCGTCTGTGGTGTCCCCCTGGGCGGAGAGCACCACCACCACGTCGTTGCCATACAAAAACGACTCCGCGATGAGTCCCGCCACGTTGCGAATCCGCTGGGCGTTCGCCACAGAGGAGCCGCCGAATTTCTGCACAATCAGCATATATCAGTCTCCCTATATAAATTCGATAATCAAAAACCTTCCGCTTTCAGTATATGTTTTATTCCAGCACCCGATATACGGCCTTGGCCTCCATCGCGCCAAGGCTGGCCTCCAGCTCGCTCCGGGTCATGGGGGCGGTGATGAAGCCGCATTCCCGGCTGGCCCCGTACACAGGCGCCGCCTGGGGGAACTGGGCCAGCACCATATCCGGCCCCGCCCCGGTGCGCACAAACCACGCCGACGCCAGTGCCGCCTCCGGCGCTACCAGGCCGCCCGGCTTTCCCAGGCGCATGGTCTTGCCGCCGTTGAGGTGCATGGCCGCGTCCAGAATGTCCGCGCAGACGGCGCTCGCGGTGGGGCGCTTCCCGGCCCCGGGGCCATACAGCACCACCTCGCCCACGGTGCTGCCCCGGACGACGCAGGCGTTCATCACGCCGCTGACCCCGGCCAGCATATGCTCCATCGGCACAAGATGCGGCGCCACGAAGGCCTGGCAGCCGTCCTCTGCCGGGATGGCCCGGCCCAGGAGCTTGATGGTATACCCCAGGGCGTGAGCCAGCTCCAAATCCGCCGCCGTCACCCCGGTGATGCCCTGGGTGGGGCCGTCCTGGGGGTTCAGATTCTGCCCGACGGCCAGAGCCGCCAGAATGGTGATCTTCCGGCCCGCGTCGTGGCCCTCCACGTCCGCCGTGGGGTCGGCCTCCGCGTAGCCCAGGGCCTGCGCGTCCTTCAGGGCCTCCTCAAAGCTCTGGCCCTGCGCATCCATGGCCGTCAGGATATAATTCGTGGTGCCGTTTAGGATGCCGAACACCTGTTCGATGCGGTTGGCTCCCAGGCATTGATATAAGGGCCGCAGGATGGGGATGCCCCCGCCCACGCTGCCCTCAAAGAGATAGCTCGCGCCATGCGTCCGGGCCAATTCCTCCAGCTCCAGGCCATGAGCCGCTACCAGCTCCTTGTTGCTGGTGACAACGCTCTTGCCCGCCAGCAGCGCCCGGCGGGAGTATTCAAAGGCAGCGCCTGTGCCGCCCATGACCTCCGCCACGATGGCCACCTCCGGGTCGTTTTCGATGACGGAAAAATCCCGCACCATTTTGTCGGCATAGGGGTCGCCGGGAAAATCGCGGCGCACCAGGATATATCCCAGCTCCAGCTCCTGTCCCGCCAGGGCCGCCAGCTTTTCACGGCCCTCCGCCATGACCTCCGCCACGCCCCCGCCAACCGTGCCATAGCCGAGGATCGCATATTTTATCATCCGTTCTTTCTCCTTCTCTGGTTGTTTTCTTTCTCTTTATCCCGCCACGACGGCGGCGCTGATGACGCCCTCCGTTCCCTCCAGGCGGGCCAGCAGGGTCTCCGTGGTAATTTCCATATCCGCCGTGTCCGCCGTGACGGTGACCGGGGCGGCCCCGTTGGTGGGAATGCCCTGGTTGATGGTCAGGATATTGGCTCCCGTATCCGCAAAAAGGCCCAGCACCTCGCTGAGCACGCCCATCTGATGACGGAGCATGATCTGGAATGTGATGATACGGCCCGCCCCAACGCTCTGGAAGGGCATGACCGCGTTTTTATATTTGTAATAGGCGGAGCGGGATATGCCCACCCGTTCGGCAGCCTCCGCCACCGTCTGCGCCTGGCCGGTGTCCAGCAGCTCCCGGGCCTGCGTCACCCGGATGAACACCTCCGGCAATGCGTCCCCGCTCACCAGATAATATTTGGTTCGCCCCTGCTCTGACACAAGATGTCCCCCTTGCAAAGTCATTTGTCCGTGTGTGGTGAATCTTACCACGTTTATCCCCGGGATGCAAGTCTTTTTTTCTTATCCCCTTTATTTTATGCAGCTTTTCCATTTTTGGCTAGCTGTCTGCCGGTATTATCCGGTATTATTATAAAAATTTCCCGGCATACACGCGCGCCGGTAATTTTCCGATCCCTGCAATTTTTTTAAAAAGGGAGGCGCGCGACAGGAAAATGTGGTACAATAATATAATAACATATCCAATGACTGAAAGGAAGAGCTATGTCCAAAGCAAAGCGTTTATCCAATACCTGTATGCTCCACTACACAAAGCTGGTCTATCGAAGCTGTCTGCTGCTGATGGCGGTGGCGCTGTATGTCTTCCAGCGGGTGCGGACAGGCTCCGGCCTGCTGGCGGAGCTGTCGCGGGGCAAGGCCGTAATGACCCTGATATGGCTGGTGTTCGCGGTGGAGATGATTCTCCGCTTCTTCCCCTCCTCCATGGAGAGCATGGGCTGCCAGAAGCAGTTTGCCAAAAACTATATCCCGGAAAAGGGCGGCCAGCTCCCGGAAAAGCGGAACCGCTCCGCCCTGGCCGTGGCCGCCGCGTGGGTGGGCTTAAACGCCGTGAT
>JAJBVW010000199.1 GCA_020866945.1 Oscillospiraceae bacterium | reverse complement strand
ATTATACAGGTAAATCCACGTTTCTACAAATCGGAGGTCATTACATATTGTCTAGGATATTTTCACCCAGCAGTTCGCGCTCCTCCAGCTGGGCGATCGCGCGGCGCAGCCGGGCCACGGACATGGGATATTATATGTACCCTTCGGCGGCGCCCACGGCGTAGGCTGCAATCAGCATCCCCTCGATGAGCTTATAGGGGTCGCCCTCCATGACGGATCCGTCCATAAATGCGCCGGGGTCGCCCTCGTCTCCGTTGCAGACGATGTAGCGGGACCTTTCCGGCTGGGCGGCCACCTGCTTCCACTTTCGCCCGGCGGGAAAGCCGCCGCCGCCCCGGCCCCGGAGACCGGATTCGTCCACTGTTTGAATGACCGTCTCCGGCGTCAGCTCCAGCAGGGCCTTCCGAAAGGCCTGGAAGCCGCCGGCGGCCAGGTATTCCTCAAAGGACTCCGCGTCGTATTTTCCGCAGTTTTCCAGCACCACGCGGGTCTGCTTGGCGATGAAGGGAATCTCCTCCGGCCGGATGAAGGTCTGGGCCTTTTGCCGGTAGAGGAGGGACTCTATCACCTCGTCTCCCAGCACGGAGCGGTCAAATATTTCCTCGCACCGATTCAGCGGCACCTTTACATATTGGACGGCGCTGTCCCCCTTCTGGATGCGCACCAGAGGGCCAAGCTCGCAGATGCCCTGGCAGCCGGTTTTTTTCACGCCGATATAGCGCTTCCCCTCCGCCTGCTCATGGGGCGCGAAGATGACGGTTACGCCAGGGGCGTCCCGGGACAGCTCCAGAAATTTTTCATATATCTTCTGGGAGCCGGTGGCGATGCAGCCCGTTCCGGCGCAGACCAGTATACGGCAGTCGTAGGCCGCCAGCTCCTCCGCCGCGGCCTGACGCGCCGCAGCCAGCTCCTGTTCGTTATGGATTGTCATACCCCGTCCCCTTTAAGCTCCCGTATTAAGGCCACCGCCTTTTCCGGCGTCATGGCCGGGTGTACCTCCTCGTTTACCATCATGGTGGGCGCAAGACCGCAGGCCCCCAGACAGGAGACCGTCTCCACCGTGAAAAGCATATCGTCCGTGGTGTGCTTTTTCCGGCCCAGACCAAGCTCCTTATACAGCGCGTCCAGCACCGGCGCGGATTTCCGCACATGGCAGGCGGTTCCGTCGCAGACCTTTACAATATACCGGCCCTTTGCCTCGAAGGAAAAGTTTTCATAAAAGGTGGCCACGCTGAAGGCCTTTGCATCCGTCACGCCGATCTGGGCGGCAACATAGGTCAGCAGCTCTCCCGGCAGATAGCGGTATTCCTCCTGTATCTCCTGCATGATGGGGATGAGCGCCGCCGGCGTCCGCCCGCAGTGCTCGATTATCTCATCCGCCTTTTCATAGTAGGATGGATCCAACATCCGCGTCACTCCCTTTCTCTGATTTTAATCATTATACGATAAAAAAATCACAAAAGCAACTGTCAAATTTTCACGGCGTTTTCGACTGGTTTTTTCCTTGACAATGCCGGGAAAAATGGTAATATAATACCGTAAAACAACGACAAACTGGAAGGAGCGTTTTTACCCATGAAGAAGAATGTCCTGCGTACCCTGGCCCTGCTGCTGGCGCTGTGCTGCCTGATGGGCGTGGCCGCCTTTGCCTCCGGGGAGGCCTCTGCAGAGGAGGAAGCCGTCGATGCCTACACCTCCGCCTCGCTTACCCGCACCCTGCTGGAGGGCGACGACCTTCAGCTTGCCATAGCGACACTGGCCGGTATCTCTGACGATCTTGCCACCACTGCGGACGCATCCGTCTCCGGCTATGAGGCCCCGGCGGACGCCGTTATCGCCCAGGTCATGTCTGTGAACGATGAGGGTTCCGTCAGTCTGAGCACCATCCACGCCTGGAAGGTGGATTCCGACGGGGACGAGGCCACCGTCACCATCGTCATGACCGACGGCCAGACCATCCGCAATCTGATTGAGGAGGGCGACCGGGGCACCATCCTTGTCCACGGCGACCAGTACTACATCCTCCATGTGGAGACCGAATCCGTTACCGCCCTGGAATACAGTGACGATGCCTATGAAAATGGCGCGTTCAACATCGACTACTCCGGCGCAGAAAACCAGTTGACCGAATACACTGTGACCCTCCGCATTTATGCGCTGGAAAGCTCTATGGTGTATATGTTCAACTGACGGCCCAAAGCATCAATTTAACCCCGCAGCATTCGCTGTGGGGTGATTTTTTATACACAGGTGCACGGATTTATGGTACAATAGCGCCATCACTTCATATCGATAAGGAGCGCCCTATGTTTGATACGCTGCAAACGCAAAAGCCCAGCGCCTATAGATGGCTCATGCTCATCCTGGTCTCTCTGCCGAACTTTGGCACGAACTACGCACAGTTTCAGCTCTCCGCCTTCGCGGCGGAGTTTATGGCGGATTTTGGTCTGACCACCATGCAGTTTTCCGCCGTGACCCTCTCGTTTTCCGTTGTGGCCGGTATCATCGGCGTATGCGGCGGGACGCTGGCCGACCGGCTGGGGACGCGGCGGGTGGCCGTTGTGCTCTGCTTCATCACGGCGGCGGCCGCCCTGGGGCGGCGGCGGACCCACAGCTATGGGATATTCTTCCTGCTGAGCCTGTTCGTGGGCTGCGGGCTGGGGGCCGTTCACGCTACCTCCGGCAAAATCATTAACGCCTGGTTTCCCCAAAAGGAGGCAGGTCTTGCCTTCTCCCTTTACTGCGGCATCGGCGCGGCGGGCATTTCCCTGGCCCAGCTCACCAGCACTCTCTATGCCGGCTATCGCCAGGCGCTGCTGGTCTCCGGGCTTGTGCTGCTGCTGGCGGCCGTGATGTGGCTGCTCTTTGGCCGGGACGCGCCGGAGGGCGTATCTATGCCCCCGTCCCAGCCGGTGCTCAAATATATCTCCCGGGTGGCGAGGCTGCGAAATGTGTGGATTATCGCCATCTGCTGCGCTCTGTTCAGCGCGTTTATCTATACGGTTTCCACCCTGCTGCCCACCGTGCTGGCGGATACCCGCGCCATGGACGTGACCCGGGCCAACCGCACCGCCGGTATGCTGAACACGGCGGTCATCGTCGGCTCCGTCGTCGTTCCGGTCATACAGGCCCGGCTGGGAAAATTCCGGCCCATCCTCGCCGCGCTCATGCTGCTGTCCGCCGTTTTTGTTGTGCCCATCGCGGTGGTTTCGGACGGCCTCGTTCTGCCTCTGGTGTGTCTGCTGGGCGTTTGCATCAGCGTCGGCTGCGCCTTCTTCATGGCAATCCTGTCAGGACTGCCGGAGGTGGGGGCGGAATATCTCGGCAGCGCCCAAGGCCTTGTCACGCTGGTGCAGTATGTCATCGGCGGATTTGTCATCTCATCCTTTGTGGTTACGCCGCTGGTGGATATTTCCGGAAGCCTTCTCTTTGTGGCTGCCGCTGTTTTATGTGTCCTGATGGCCATTGGCGCGCTGCTACTGCCCGAGACGGGGCAGAAGGCGAAAAAATGAACTGCTTCAGGCGGTCAGCGAACCGCCTGAAGCAGCTTTTTCGTGTATTCCTGCTGAGGATGGTCGTATACCTGCTCCACCGGCCCCTCCTCAATGATGCGGCCCGCCTCCATGACCATGACCCGGTCGCAGATAGAATAGATGACATTTAAATCATGGCTGATGAAAAGGTAGCTCAAATCCAGTTCCCGCCGGAGATCCCACAGAAGGTCTAATATCTGCGCCTGGATGGTCACGTCCAGGGCGGAGACTGGCTCGTCCGCCACGATGAATTTTGGCCGCTGTATCAGGGCCGCGGCGATGGATACCCGCTGCCGCTGGCCGCCGGAAAGCTCCCTGGGCCGCCGGTCAGCGTATTCCCGCTCCAGGCCCACCCGCTCCAGCATATCCAGCACACGGCGCTTCCGCTCGGCGGCGTCGTATTTGCCGAAAACCCGCAGGGGCTCCTCCAGTATCCAGCCCACGGTCTTGGCGGGGTTCAGGCTGCTGAAGGGATCCTGAAAGACCATTTGGGGGCGCTTGGTATGGTGGAGTATCTGGCCCTGAACCGTTCCTGGGGGCAGCATCCCCAGTATGGCCTTGGACAGGGTGGACTTGCCGCAGCCGGATTCCCCTACCAGACCCAGAATCTCCCCCTGGCGCACCTGGAAGGAGACGTTTTCCACGGCCCGGAAGGTACGGCCCCGGCCAAAGACGTTTTTGTCCGTATAGGTGACGGACAGGTCGTTCACTTCCAGCACTGGTTCATTCATGGCGCTTCCTCGTGGGTATGGCGGCGATGAGCCGCCTGGTGTATTCGTCCTGCGGGTTTTGGAATACGTCCTCCGTCCGCCCCCGCTCCACGATCTGCCCCCGGTACATGACGGCCACGCTCTCGCACAGGCGGCGCACCACGGACAGGTCGTGGCTTATCAGCAGGATCCCCACGCCGTATTGACGGCTTATATTCCCCAGCAGGGTCAAAATCTGGGCCTGCACCGTCACGTCCAGGGCGGTGGTCGGCTCGTCGCATATGAGGAGCTTGGGGTGTATCACCATGGCGGCGGCGATCATGGCCCGCTGCCGCTGGCCGCCGGAGAGCTGATGGGGGTATTTTTCATAGGCGACGGGAGGCTCCGGCAGGCCCACCTGCTCCATGGACTCCAGGTCCAGGGCCTTTCGCTCCTGGGGGGATAAGTCGGTGTGCAGACGCAGCGCCTCCTCCACCTGGCGGCCCACCTTCATCAGGGGGTTCAGGCTGGTCATGGGTTCCTGGAACACCACGCCGATGTCCCGCCCCTGCACGGCCCGCAGCTCCTGCCGGGGGCAGGAGAGCAGATTCCGGCCCTCGAACAGCACCTGGCCGGACAGCTCTACGCCGCTCCGCTCGATCAGGCCGGATATGGCCATGGCTGTGACAGTCTTGCCGGAGCCGGATTCCCCCACTAGACCCAGTCGCTCCCCGGGGGCCATGGCGAGGCTGACGCTATCCACCGCCTGACGGCCGGTGGACAGGAATTTTACACGCAGATCCCGCAGCTCAAGCATCATACCGCCCTCCTAATCCGTCGCTTAAAAGACCGAAGCCCAGCACCAGCAGAACGATGGCGAGGCCCACGGACAGGGCGTACCACGGGGCGGACATGAGATAGGTCTGGGCCTCGCTGAGCATACGGCCCAGGCTCGCGTCTGGGGGCTGAACGCCCACGCCCAGATAGCTCATGGACGCCTCCGCGAGCACCGCGTTATTAAAGCCGATGGCCACCGTGGACAGCAGCACCGGCACAATGTTCGGCATGATGTGGACGAACAATATCCGCATATCGCCCACGCCCATGAGCTTGGCGTTGCGGACGTAGTCCATGCTTTTCTGCTTTACCACCTCGGAGCGGACGATGCGGGCGAAGCTGGGGATGAATAATATTCCCAGGGCCAGGATGATTTTGTATCTGCCGGAGCCGAACAGGGCAATCAGCACCAGGGCCAGCAGTATGCTGGGGAAGGCGGCGATGGCGTCGCATATGCGCATAAGCACCTCGTCCAGCCAGCCCCCGTAATACCCGGTCAGGCCGCCGATGATCATACCGGCCACCAAACCGATGGCCACCGTGGCGGCGGCGATGGCGAAGGTGGCCCCGGCTCCCTCCACCACGCGGGAGAAGATGTCCCGGCCAAAGTTATCGGTTCCCAGCAAATGGGCCAGGCTGGGATCTTGCAGCTTGGCGGAGCCGTCCATGGCGTTGGGTTCATAGGGCGTCCAGAAGACCCCAATGATAATGATAAGAAGCATGGTGGCGGTGATAATAGCTCCCGCCCGCAGCGTTTTATTTTGTCTCGATGGTATCATATTAGCTCAATCTGACCCGCGGGTCGATATACTGGGTGACGATGTCCGACAGGTAGTTCATAAAGACCACCACAAAGGAGATCAGCACCACGATGCACTGCACCACGGGATAGTCCCGGTTGCTGATGCTGGAAAGGAGCAGCCGTCCCAGGCCCGGTAGGGCGAACACCTGCTCCACGATGATGGAGCCGGCCACGATGTCCGCGAGCGTCATGGCGAGAAAGGTCACCACCGGCAGCAGGGCGTTTCGCAGCACGTGGCCCCGGATCACCCCCCAGCGGGAGTTTCCCCGGCTGTACGCCGTGCGGACATAGTCCTGGTTCATCTGGGCCAGGATGGACGAGCGCAGCAGCTTTGTGACCATGGCCGCCTTGGGAATGGCAATGGCAAGCGCCGGGAAGACCAGATAGCCCAGACAGCCCCAAAAGCTGTCCGAAAAGCTCACAAACGCCCCCGGCACGAAAAGGTTCAGCACAAGTCCGAACAAATATGTAAATAGTATCCCGAGAAAGAACGGCGGAATGGCCATGAACACCTGGTTCATGGCCACAAACGCCCGGTCTGCCCGGCTGCCCTGATAACGGGCCAGCGTGATGCCAAGAGGTATGCTGATTGCCATTACCATCAGCCAGGCCATCAGGGACAGGGCTGCCGTGACGGCGACCTTCCCCTCGATGACCTCGCTGACAGGCATGGAATAGCTGTAGCTGGTCCCCATATCCCCGGTGACAAAGCCGGAGAGCCACTTCCAGTAGCGCACGAAGACGTTCCCGGTCAGGCCAAGCTCCTCCCGCAGGGATTCCGCCCGCTCCGGCGTATAGTCGGTGCCGAGAAGGCGGGCGGTGGGATCCCCCGGAATGATTTGGAAGGCCAGGAAGGCCAGCAGGGATATGACAAGCAGGGTGACGAGCAGTACCCCGGTTTTTTTGATTATATAGCGCACTTTTTATCCAATGAGATAGACGGTGGACATATCCATGACGTACAGCGGATAGAATTCATACCCGCCCACGTTCGTCTGCATGACCACAAACTCTGCCAAATCCTGAATGTAGACGTTGGCCGCCTGCTCGGTCAGAATGGTCTGGCACTGCTTGAACAGGTCGATCTGGGTCGCCTCGTCCACCGTGGCCACCGCTTCGGCATAGGCGGCGTCATATTCATCGTTATAGAAGCTGATGAAGTTTTTGCTGCTGTCGCTGGTGAAGCGGGAGAGCATGGCGGAGGCGGTCAGGGTGGAGGCGTCGAAGCCGTTGATGGTGGCCTGGAAGTCCCGGCCCTGATACACATCGGAATACCAGGTGGTGGCGTCCATCTGCTCGATCTCCACGGTGACGCCGATTTGCTTGAGCTGCTCCACGATGACCTGGGCGGCGTTCACATGGGGGGTGTAGCTGGAGATCACCGCGATGGAGAAGGTGAACCCGTCCTCATATCCGGCTTCGGCCAGAAGCTCCTTGGCCTTTTCGATGTCGGTCTCATAGTAGTCGGTGAGGCTGTCGTCGAAGTATTTGGAGAAGGCGGGGTACATGCTGCTGCCCAGGGCGGTGCCATAGCCGTCCCCGGCCAGGTCGATGATCTCATACTTGTCGATGGCGTAGCTCAGCGCCTGCCGGACAAGGATGTTGTCAAACGGCTCCACGGCGTTATTGAGATACAGCGCCTGCACCAGGTTCATGCTGCCCTCCAGCACGGTCAGGCTGGAAAGCTCCGCCGCCTGGCTGGCGTCCAGATGGGCGGCCAGGTCGATGGCCCCGGACTGGAGGCTCATCACCATGGTCTGGCTGTCCTCGATGACCTGGAACGTCACCTTATCGAGATAAGGCTCCTCTCCCCAGTAGTCCTCAAACTTTTCGATGACGACGTTCTCCTGCACGGTGCGGGAGACGAATTTGAACGGCCCTGTGCCGATCAGCTCCTCGTCGGGGTCGTTCCCCTCCGGGATGATGGCGGCGGTCATATAGGCCAGAAATTCCGTGTCCGGGGCGGACAGGGTGACGACGATGGTGCTGTCGTCCGTGGCTTCCACGCTGGCGATGCCGGACAGGGTGGTCATTAAAGGCTCCCCGGTGTCCAGGCCCGCAGCCCTGGTCAGCGAATATACAACATCCCCGACCGTTACCGTTTCTCCGTTGTGGAACTTGACGCCCTCACGCAGGGTGAAGGTATATACGTCAGCGGTTTCGTTCACGGTGTAGCTTTCGGCGACGGCGGGGATGAGATTTCCTTCCGTGTCGGGCTTTACAAGCCCTTCAAAGATATGAAAGCGGCCCTCGCGGGTGCCTGCCACCGACGCAGCCACGGGCGCGTCACGCCTGCTGGCCAGTGCTGCGGCGATGCCCCCGGTGCTTTCTCCTCCGTAGACGGGTTCGCCGGTGGAGCCGGTGGTTTCCTCGGCTGCTTCCGGCTCCGCCGCTGCGGCGGTTTCGGTTTCAGCCGTCTCTGACGTTGCGTTTCCCTGGGCTGACTCGCCGCCTCCGCATCCGCAGAGTGCCGCTGTCATAAGGGCCGCCAGAATAAGGGCGAGAATACGACTTTTCATGATGATAGTATTTCTCCTTTTGGCTCCAATATGAAATTTTCTCTTGGCCCCCAGAGGATAGCACAAAAAAAC
>JAJBVW010000063.1:2171-8608 GCA_020866945.1 Oscillospiraceae bacterium | reverse complement strand
CCGCAGCGGGAGCAGGTATAGGTGGTGTAACCGTCCTCGGAACAGGTTGGTTCCGTGACAGTGGCCACATAGTCATGTCCAAGCGCGGCGACGGTGTCGGCAGTATAGGAATCGCCGCAGCGGGAGCAGGTGTAGGTGGTATAGCCGCCTTCCGTACAGGTTGCCGCTGTCACCTTGCCAGCGTAGTCGTGGCCCAGAGCGTTTGTGTAGTCGTCTGTATAGGAGTTGCCGCAGCGAGTGCAGGTGTAGGTCGTATACCCTTCCTCTGTGCAGGTGGGGTCGGTTACCTCGGCTTGATAGTCGTGGCTGTCGTACAGCACGGTGACCTCCACCTCCGCGTCTCCATCCAGCGCCTCGGTTTCCTCAGCGTCGGAGGCATAGCCAAATACCTGTACCCAGTAATAGACGTCATCGACGCAGAAGCAGGCAATACCCACGGCGGTGTAGTCCTCACTCAGCATATTCCGCCGGTGGCCCTGGCCGTCATAGGCCGCATCCGTTTCCTGCCAGGCGGCGAAAACCTCCTCCGCCGTGCCGTAGCCATAGGCGATGTTCTCGCCATAGCTCTGGACATTCTCGGAGGTCAGCGTGTACCATGCGGAGCCGTCCGGGCGGGTGTGGGAGAAGGAAAGAGCCAGCTCCGCGGCCCGGGTCATGGCAATCTGCTCCAGCGCGTAGTCATAGCTGAGCGCTTCCAGCTCCTCCGGATAAATCTGTTCCTCGTCCTCCTCGCCCCAGACCCAGGCGTCCTCCCCAGTGCGGAACTGATTTAACAGCTCCAGCATGACGCGGGCCTCTGTCTGATGATAGGATCCTGCGACGGTGACGGCGTCATAGCAGGCAACCTCCCCGTTCTCGTCGTCTGTCTCCTGGACGGGTTCGGCGGACTCCTGCGAAGCTGCCGTTACCTCCTCATAGACGGCGGCCTCCCCAATGGAGGAGGTCTCCTCCAGCGGGACGGGGGCCTGAGCTTCGGCTTCCTCCACCGCCTCCGGGGCAGCCTCCGGCGAGCCGTCCGCAAGGGCGGTCACGCCCATGCACAAAAAAACGGCCAGCAGCAGCGAAATGATTTTTTTCATAAAACAAGATGTCCCCTTTCCATGTCTAAGGCATATCCCCGTTCCAAAAATCACACACATTCCAAGTTCATTGTACCACACAAGACGCCCTGTGCGCAAGGCGGCAAAAAGCCCGGCGTCCCGAACCGGGCCGCTGAGCTTTTTGATGCGCTATGTTATCAGCATTACCGCGCCGCTGACGGCCATCATGGCGTAGATAGCCTTGCGCATGGTGTCGGCGTTGATTTTTTTGAAGATGGTGTTTCCCAAAAGACTGCCCAGCAGCATTCCGGCCAGGCCTACGGCGGCGCACAGGAGAATGTGGCCGGTGACGACGCCGCTGGTGAAGCGCAGCACCACCACATAGGCGTTGGAAATCATAAAATAGCCCTGGATGGTGGCGAGGTAGTCCTCTTTTTCCTCCGTGGCGGAGGAAAAATACAGGCTGACCGGCGGCCCGCCGATGGCGAACAGGCCGCTCATCACCCCGCCCAGACTGCCGGCCAGAATACCGTTTCGTGCGTTGGCCTTTATCCGCACCCGCTTGGCGATGAAGATGAAATATATGCTCAGGGCGATAAGCAGCACGCCCAGCATCAGCTTGAGTATATCATTGTTCAGCCCGGCGGCAAAATGAACGACAATCCAGGAGACCACAAAATATGCCGCGAGCGGCGTTATCAGAAGCCGCCAGTTGACGTGCCTGCGATAGTGGATGGTGGCGATGGTGGCCTGCACGGCCGTCACCATGTTGATGACTGCCGCCGAGCCAAGGGTGGAGCCGATGACATAGGGGAAAAACATCATGCAGAATATCCCAAAGCCAAAGCCTACCACCATATTCAGAGAGCTGCCGAAGATGCAGCCTATAAACACAATTAAATATTCCATATCTTACGTTTAGGGGAAATTGCTGTCCTTTTCGCTCCGCTCAAAAAGAGTCAGGCTGTGGCTGCCGCAGCGGGCGCACTGCACCCGGCTCCTTTGGCCGGAGAGAAACGCATTCACAATCTTTCCGGCCCGGAGGTAATAGACCTCCTGACCGCATTTGTTGCATACGATTTTATATTTGGCCCGCTGTGCCCGCAGGGCCTCCTGCTCCGGGGTCATTTCCGCGGTGCGGTTGGGGTTGCAGCCGACCCGGCGGCACATTTCCCGCCACACCTCGTCGTGATCGTGCTGCTCTCCCGGATGGAGAAGATAGACTGCGGCATGGGCGTATTCATGGCGTATGGTGTCGTAAAACTGCGCGTCGTTGCTCAGAATGGCCTGGGAGATGGTAATGCGCAGCGGGGCGACGTTGCCGTTCACAGGATAGCGGAAGTTTCCGAACCGCTTCACCATCCGGCTGGAGATGCGCAGATCAATCTGGGAGGTATCCACGCCGCACAGCTTATCCAGCCGGTCGTATTCCCGGCGGATGTCTGCTGTTGTATGGGGCCTGTCAGCTTGTGTAGACATAGTCTGTGGCGGTGATGGTGGATATGGAGACGTCGTCATAGGTGCCGTTGAAGTTCCAGGTAACGGACATATCCCCGGTGGTGCCGGAGGGGACGGTCAGGGAGGTGCTGAACAGACTGCTGACCGTCATGCTGCTGCTGTCCACCGATATGCTGCTGGTGGAGCAGGAGGTGGAATACCCGGCAAAGCTGATCGTGGCGGTGCTGCCCATGATACTCAGGCTGTAGGAGGTGACGGTGCCGCTGACGGAGATAGTGGTGGTGCCGTCCCCGTTATCGACTGCGCGCCAGGTAACGCCCATGTTCAGGGAGGTTCCCGTGTTGGAGGAGAAGCTGCCCTCTGCTGTGAGAGTTCCCGCCGCAGGGGCCTCGGTCGGCACGGCTGTCGGCGTGGGCGAGGGAGAGGGCGATGCCGTCGGCGTGGGTGAGGGAGAGGGTGATGCCGTCGGCGCCGCTGTCGGCGTGGGCGAGGCTTCCGGCGTGTAGGCCGGGCCGGTTTCTGCCGCAGGGGTGATGACGGAGATGGATGCCGCAGGCGTGGCGGTGGCCTCCGCCTCTGTCACGGTTTCCGCTTCCGCCGTGTCGTCCGATTTGCCGCAGTGGGTCAGCAAAAGTACAAGCGCCAGAACAATGATGATTAATACGCAAAAGAGCGCAATAACACGCCGTCTCTCCATAGAGCAGACCTCCCAAGGTTGTTTTCTACATTATACGCCGGCGCGGGAATAAAAGCAAATTTTTATAAGGTATATGGTCATGATTCGGCGGGCGGAAAAGCGACCTGAAAGTAATTATATTCCAATACCAGACGAGAGAAGGTATAGCGCTCGTAGACGATGCGGCGGACCTGCTGAACGTAGCGGGACACCTCCTGGTCGCTGAAAAACCAGTCGCCGGAGAGAAAGAAAATGTTGCCCTGTGCGCTGTAATATCCTGCGTCCGTGACCCAGTCGGAATAGGCGCTGCCGTATAGGCTTACAAGCGGCATGGCAGCGGAGGCCGTGCCGGTGTCGGTGGCGGCGGCGAACAAGTCTCGGCCGCACAGAAAACGGGAATCGTATGCAATGCCCAGCAGATTCAGGAGAGTGGGGGCCACGTCCAGCTCCGAGCAGGGCGTTTCCACCCGGCTGCCCTCCAGCCCTGCCCCCCACAGGAACAGGAAGGCCCGGCACTCCGTTTCCTGGCCGGTGAGAAGGCATATGATGGTGTCCTCGTCCAGCCCGTATGCCTCCAGCGCCGCCGTCAGCGATTCCAGGACAGGCTCGCAGTCCTGGCCGTTCCAGACATAATAGGCGAAAAAGGGAGCCTCTCCCGCGCAGGCCGCCACAGTGGCGGGGATGTCTGTGCCGTCGGACAGGGAGACGGCGTCGAAGCCGAGGGCCTGATATGCCGCCTCGCGGCTTTCATCCGCCGTGAAGGCCAGGCAGGTATAGCCCGCATCCGCCAGGGCCGTTGGCAGGGCGTAGGGAAGGTATATGCCCCGCTGACCTGTCCAGGAGAGCGCCGTATGACCGTGAAGACTGGTGGGGGTCATGCCGGTCAGGAGCGCAAACTCTATCCCGTCCAGCTCCTGATACCAGTCGGGCGCGTATACCTCGCCAAGTCTCGCCCCCTCCGACCAGAGGCGGTACAGGGTCGGGGTTTCCTCCTCGTCAGGGGTGGGGTTCCACGATGCCGCGCAGATGAGGATGAGGTTTTTCCCGGCCAGCAGGCCGGTATATTCCCCCTTGGCCGTTGGGGTGCAGGAGAGGAAATAATCGCTCATCTCCCCAATCATGCCGCTGCCCGCCGTCTCCGAGCTGCTGAGATCCAGGGTCAGAAGATTATAGCTCTCGCTGCTTGCCCCGATGGCCTGAACGTCCTGCGCCCTGGCCGACGTGGGCAGCAGCGCCCGCGCAATCACCAGACCGGCCAGCAGCGCCCAAAGCGCCCCCAATATACCCCGCCGCATACGACCACTCCTATCCGCGTTTCTTACTTATAAGAATGGAGCAGTTTGTCTGCGAAGCCAACCGCAAACCGTCGCAGGGAGAAAAAATTTTTCCGTTTGGCGGGATAAGGCAAAAATACGCCCCGGCTGCCTTGACAGCCAGGGCGCGGAGGATTCAGGTGTTATGCGGAGCCTTTCAGCACTTCTCCCAGATGGTAGCAACGCCCATGCCGCCGCCGATGCAGAGGGTGGCAAGGCCGCGCTTTGCCTCGGGGCGCTTGAGCATCTCGTGCACCAGGGTGACGATGATGCGCGCGCCGGAAGCGCCGACGGGGTGACCGATGGACAGAGCGCCGCCGTTGACGTTCACCTTGTTCATGTCGAAGCCCAGCTCGCGGGCCACGGCGATGGACTGCGCGGCGAAAGCCTCGTTGGCCTCGATGAGGTCGATGTCGTCAATGGTCAGACCAGCCTTGGCCAGCGCGTTGCGGGTAGCGGGAACGGGGCCGGTGCCCATGACCTTGGGATCAACGCCGCCCTGGCCGTAGCTGACAAGCTTTGCCATGGGCTTCAGGCCGTATTTCTCCACGGCCTCAGCGCTGGCCAGGATAACGCAGGCCGCGCCGTCGTTGATGCCGGAGGCGTTGCCGGCGGTGACGCGCTGCTTGCCGTAATCCGCCTGCGGCTCCTTGCGGGCGTGAGCCTCGAAGGTGTCAACGATCTTGTCAGGCGTGTTGTCCGGGCTGACAGGGCAAGCGCCGCGCAGCGTGGCGAGGCTCTCGGCAGGGGTGTCGGTCTGGGGGAACTCGTCCACCTTGAACTCTACCATCTCCTTTTTCTTCTTCACCATGACGGGGACGATCTCGTCGTCGAAGCGGCCGGAGGCCTGCGCTGCGGCGCACTTCTGCTGGCTGGACAGGGCGAAAGCGTCCAGATCCTCGCGGGTGATGCCCCAGATGTCGCAGATATTCTCAGCGGTGGTGCCCATGTGATAGTTGTTGTAAGCGTCCCACAGGCCGTCGTTTACCATGGTGTCCACCATGGTGGTATTGAACATACGGGCGCCGCCGCGGGCGGAGGGAACGGCGTAAGGAGCCATGGTCATGTTCTAAGCGCCGCCGGCCAGGAGGAGGTCCGCGGCGCCGCAGGCGATGGCGCGGGCCGCCTCGATAACGCTCTTCATGCCGGAGCCGCAGACCATGCCCACGGTGTAGGCGGGGACGGAGAAAGGCAGGCCGGCCTTGATGCCCACCTGGCGGGCAGGGTTCTGGCCCTGACCGGCGGTCAGGATGCAGCCGAACATCAGCTCGTCCACGTTCTCGGGGGCCACATTGCCGCGCTTGAGCGCCTCCTTCACCACTACGGCGCCCAGATCAGAGGCGGGGGTGTTGGACAGGCTGCCCTGGAATTTTCCCACTGCCGTGCGGCAGCAGGAAACCAAATAAATATCTTTCATCGGGGGTTCCTCCTTTAATATAGTGCTCCCCGCAGGGAGCGTATTCTAATTGTGGAAATCTTGCTTTTTCAGTATAGTACACCTTTTATTAAAAATCAAGACCTTCTTCCTCCGTGCGCTGGCGAAAAAGTACGAAGCGTATATTACAAATTTTTAACGATTATAATTGACAGATTATTAATAAAGTGATACACTAATAACAAGTCTACGCCTACTGGCGCAGAAATACTTAATTGAAAGGACTTACAACAGTATGAAAAAAGCAGCGAGAGTGCTGGCGATTTTCATGGTTCTGTGCATGGCACTGACTATGACTGCGCTGGCAGACGACTTTGAAACGACCGTCAATGTGGACGGCACCGACTTAGTCGTTACAGGCGATGTGGACGCCAACGGCAGCGTTACCCTGGCGACCATCAACGGCTCGGACGCCTCCGAATTCCCGGAGGACGACGAAATCACCCTGGCCATCATTGCGGCGGTTCAGGAAAATGTCTATGATGCGAACGCGGCCCGGGAGGAGACGGGCGGCA
>JAJBVW010000063.1:0-2161 GCA_020866945.1 Oscillospiraceae bacterium | reverse complement strand
CGGGGAGGTTTACGACATCTAGTTAGACGAGAGTGAGTCCTACGACACCTATATCTTCGACGGCAGCACCTACGGCGCGACGGAGGGCAACCTGACCGTCACCGTGGGCGGCGTGGAGGTTGACCCCGCCGACCTGGAGGGCGAGTATGAGGACGTGGTCTTCACCGTCACAGGTCAGATCCCCGCCTTCGTGGACGGCATCGAGGAGGACTACCGCACCGCCCTGTACGTGGACGAGAACGGCGTCAATGAAGACCTCTCCGTCACCGCTGCCATTATCGAGGGCGAGTATGACAATGAGGGCGCTTCTGGCCTGTACATCAACTCCCAGAACGACCTGTTTGACGGCGTTATCGTTGTCTCCGGCGAGTACACCATCGACGGTCTGACCATGATTGCCGAGGGCAACGGCGAGGACGACTTTGCCGGCTACGGCGTGGGCATTGCCGTCGGCGGCGACGCACGCGTTACTCTGAACAACTATGTCTATCTGGCCCACGGCGTCATCCGCTACGGTATGTTCGTCGGCGGCGACGATGTGGATAATCCCCCTGAGCTGACTATCAATGACGGCATCATCCTGGCCGGCAACCCGGAGGATGAGGACGGCAATTATCTGTATCAGTCCAACTCCAGCATGAGTATGTCCTCCAGCCCCTGGATGCTTGGCATTATTGCCACCCCGGAGGTTCGCACCCAGCTCATTGCCTCCACCGGCATTGCCAACTATAATAACTGCGTTATCACCTCCTCCGGCTGGGGCATTGTCTCCTCCGATGCGGTGGACAGCCCTGCCGAGTGGGGTGAATACACCGTCCAGATGAACCTGACCGACTGCATCCTGGACTTCACCGGCTACAGCGGCTATGTGTCCTACGCCATCGGCGCGGCTCATAACACCTTCACAGGCTGCGTTATCGGCAACGCCATCAACTCCGGAGTGCTCGATGAGGTCATCGAGTCCGTCAAGACCGATTACGACTATGACCTGGAGTATGAATCCACCGTGGAAATCGCGGAGGATGGCCGGGCCTACAACACCACCTACGCCCTGATCGTCGCGAACGAAACCTCCGGCGGCACCTTCGACAACGTCCTCTACACCGGTGAGTACGGCGTTATGTACCACAAGACCAACAACGTCCGCTATGTCCCCGGCGACACCGACAACACCTCTGACATCTACACCGATGAGGACTATGCCGGCGGCTACACCCTTATCAAGGACTCCACCTTCTACACCAACGGCGCGGCCATTCTTGTGAAGGCCTGCACCCCCGCCATCTATGTCGAGAACACTGAGTTTGTGGCCAACGACGGCGTTATCGTCCAGCTTATGACCTGCGACGACCCCGGCATGGGCAGCGAGTACTTCTCCGAGGTGCTGGATCTGACCGCCGAGGTGGAGGCAGACCCCGACTATGACCCCTATGACTACAACACCAAGGATCAGACCATCTTCGACTATGCCATCGAGGGCATGATCAACGACGTGCAGATCGAGTTCACCGACTGCACCGGCGACACCGCCCTGAACGGCGACTTCTATAACTCCATCTCCGTCTCCACCACCGGCGAGGGCATGACCTGGTGGGGCCAGAGCCTGATCCTCTCCTTCGACAACTGCGAGATCAACGGTGCTATCTCCTCCTCCAGCGCTCTGCACAACGCCTACAGCGGCTACTATGACGCAGAGGGCAACGAGGTCGAGGCCGACTCCATCGACGAGGCCATCGCCGCCGGCGCGGTCGAAGGCCGTATCACCTCCGACGACGCTACCTATCTTGGCAACCTGACCAACTACACCAGCCCCACCGTGAACAACGGCGTTTGGGTTACCCTGACCAACGGCTCCGTCTGGACGCCTGACGACACCTGCTACATCACCCGCCTGTATGTGGATGAGACCTCTGCCATCAACGGCACCGTCACCATCGACGGTGAGGCTGTTGAGCTTGAGGCCGGCGTTACCTACACCGGCGAGATCGTCGTCACCCCTGCTGAGGGCGAGGCTGAGGCCTCCGGCGAAGCCACTGCCGAGACCGCTGCCGCCGGGGACACCAGCGAGGAAGCTTACCACGCCTATCTGAAGGAGTTCGTGGCTGCCTGCCCCGCCGTCACCGATGAGCAGTACCTGGAGTTCGAGGCCCTGATCGACGCC
>JAJBVW010000084.1:34997-36478 GCA_020866945.1 Oscillospiraceae bacterium | reverse complement strand
GGGATTTACTCCATGTCCCCCTATTCCAGCGAGGAGCTTGTGACCAGAAGCTTTGTGCTGGATGAGCGCCCCACCGGCATCATCAACATCGTGGACGCCACAAACATTGAGCGAAACCTCTATTTGACCATGCAGCTTATGGAATTGGATACGCCGATGGTGCTGGCGCTGAACATGATGGACGAGGTGCGGGAAAACGGCGGGTCGATTCTAATCAACGAGATGGAGGCGATCCTGGGGATTCCTGTCGTCCCGATCTCCGCGGCAAAAAACGAAGGGATCGAGGAGCTGATCTCCCACCTGATCCATGTGGCGAAATATCAGTAGCGCCCGAAGCGGCAGGACTTCTGTGACAGAAACGACCACGGCGGCGCCGTTCACCGGGCGCAGCATCGTCCCCATGCTGATTGGATTTGGCTGCACAGTCCCCGCTGTTATGGCTACAAGAACATTGCCCAGCGAGCGGGATCGCCGCATGACGATTTTGCTGACGCCTTTCATGAGCTGTACGGCAAAGCTCCCTATTTATATGTTCTTTGTGAACATTTTCTTCCCTCAATACAGCGGCTTGATCGTCACGGCCCTCTACGTTCTGGGGATCGCCGTGGGCATCCTTGTCGCGTTCCTGTTTAAGAAAACGCTGTTTCAGGGCGAGGCTGTTCCGTTTGTTCTGGAGCTGCCGAATTACAGGCTCCCTTCCGCCCGGAATGTGGTGCAGCTTCTCTGGGAGAAGGCGAAGGATTTTCTGCACCGGGCCTTTACCATCATCTTGCTGGCCACCATTGTGATTTGGTTTTTGCAGACCTTTGATGTAAGACTGAACGTGGTAACGGATTCGCAGGACAGTATTCTCGCCGCCGTGGCGGGACTGATTGCGCCCATTTTCAAACCGCTTGGCCTGGGAGACTGGCGGATATGCACGTCCCTTATCAGCGGATTTATGGCCAAGGAAAGCGTCGTCTCGACGATGGAGATCCTTTTCGCGGGAGAGGTGACGTCGCTCCTCACGCCGCTTACGGCGGCGACGATGATGGTGTTCAGCCTGCTCTATACGCCGTGCGTCGCCGCGATTGCGTCGGTGAAGCGTGAGCTTGGCGGCAGGTGGGCGGTGTTTGTGGTGGTAGAGCAATGCGCCATCGCGTGGGTTGCCGCGGGCCTGGTCCACCTGATTGGTCTGCTGATCGGCATAACATGAAACATAAGGAGAAGCGATGAATCTTGCGAGCATAATTATACTGATATGTATTATCGCGGTGATTATACTTATCGTGATACATATGTGGAAAAACAGAGGGAAAGCCTGCTGTAATTGCTGCAAACAGGATTGCCCAACCCGAAAGACTAATGAAAAGTCGCAAAACAATCGGTAAATATATGGACTGACAAGCTGAGGCCGCATCAAAAGATACGGTTTGATGAGGCCTCGCGCCTTAAATCATTATTTATCAGCTTTGCCGTTTACGCGCGGCAATGGTCCCGGT
>JAJBVW010000084.1:0-34987 GCA_020866945.1 Oscillospiraceae bacterium | reverse complement strand
CGGCGCAGAGGATTGCGAATGCCAGCCAGAGATAAGCGTTTGTATCATCCCCTGTGTGAGGCGCTGTTGCATTCTCTGTGGCGGTTGCAGTTGTGGTGGCAGCGGCGGGGGATGCTGTATTTGCCGTACTCTCCGTCCAGGCGATAGCTACCGGGGACAGGCCCGTGAGCGTAACCTGGATACCGTCGGCGGTGTTTGTTGCCACGGGGGTCTCCGTCTGTCCAGCCTTGTCGCCGGTGGTGAACATATGTACCACGGTGAACTTATAGTTTTCATTCGTGCCGTCAGGATAGGGGAGCGTCACGGTAATTTTGCCGTTCACCAAATCCTCATCCGTCGGCTCTCGCCATGTGTCGCCGCCGTCAGTGCTTATCAAAACATTATAGACTGCTGTATTTTCGGCGGAATACTCATCCGTGGCTGCGGTTAGAACCAGCTCTGTCAATGCGTCTTCAAGCTCCTCCACGGTGTCATAGCTAAGTCCGGCAGGAACCTCCGCGAGGTCAAACGCCTGCGTCTCGCTGGCAGCGGGCGCTTCGGTCGGTGTGGGAGAGGGAGCTGCGGTAGGCGTCGGGGAAGGGGAGGGGGCAGGCGTTTCCACTACCTCTGCCTCAAGCGTTACGTCAATAGTCAGTCCACCGACGGAGAATATCTCATAGGTGCCGAAGCTGTAAGGAGTGACTGTTTTGTCGGTGTTGACGTCGTCCGAATACGTCACGGCTACAGTATAGCCGTCCGGCGCGGTTATATCAAAGGTTACAGATGCAGTATCTGCCCGCCAGGCGACGCCGTTGACGTATTGATTCAGCCCATTGCTAAATGTCACGGTTGCGGCGGGATTCGAGGAGACCACAGTCCTGTCGTCAAAGGAAAAGGTTGTATTCAAGGAAGTCTCCTCGCCGTTGGTTGAAGTACTGATATTCACGGTGATGGGGTAATAGTACTCCGTTATATCAGACGTAATGCGATAGTACAGCACGTTGTCGATGATATAGTAGCTTATCTCCCGCCAGGCGGCGATTTTATAGCCGGATCCCGAGCGAACCAGAACCAGCTCGATGGGCGTTGTGATTGCCCCGTGAGCACCAGACTCGCTGATATAGTAATCAATATTTTCCACCATGTCGTCGGTCAGGGTAAAATCACCGGCCTCGGATATGCCGCTGGAATAAATGCCCTGGACATAGAGGTAATCCTCGTCCTCATAGGTGGTGAAGGCATCCCATGTCCTGGTGTCGCCCACGCCGCCGTAGTATTGGATGGTCACGGTGTCCGAGACCGCGTCATATACGCCCTGCTGGGTGAGAAAATCCTTCATGTCGCTGTAGGTCACGAACATGGCATCTACCTGCTCCATGAACAGTTCATAAGGGATTTGATAGCCTGCATAAATATTGCTGGCATCAATCAGATAGCCGTCGAAGGAGGACCCGGCGTTATAGTAAATATAGGAATCGACCGTGGTGTAGACCAGGGATTCAAACGCGTTCTCGCCCAGGTCGAAATAGTTCGACATGGTGTCCCATCCGGTCATCAGATAGATGGAGTCCAAGTCGCCGGTTATTGGCGAAATCACAGGCTCCACAGCCGAATCATCGGCGGCAGCGCTGGCAAGCATTACGCTCTCGCTGCTTTGCTCTATGGTATCAGCTTCCTCCGCTGTATCCGCCACAGTTTCTGTTTCGCTGGCAACGGCTGCGGAATTTTCGTCGCTCGCTGCTTCACTGCTCTCGGATACGTCAGCTGTCTCATCCGCTGCCAGCACGCCGGCGGGGAGCAGGGACAGGCAGAGAACCAGCGCCAGCAGCAGTGCAAAAATTTGCTTTTTCATTTGAACAACCTCCCAATTTGCGCCAAAGCGCGAAATGAAATACACACAACTTACTATATTACAGATGAGCATAGTTTGTCAATATTTTTCCAAATTCTTACAGTTTGTTAGAAAACCCTCTGTATGTTCAGTTTTCTGAAAAAACAGCGGGGCAATGGAAACCACGACTCTGTCTGATTTCCATTGCCCCGCGGCTGCGGAGATAAAACTCAAAACATACCGCCGAGACCGCCAAGGTTCCCGGTTATACGACTCATGGACTGGTTAGACGCGTCCTCCGCCTTGCGGAGCGCCTCATTTACTGCGGCCACGATTAAATCCTGGAGCATTTCCACGTCCTCCGGGTCAACAGCCTCCGGGTCGATGACCACTTCGGTCAGCTCCCGTTTGCCGGAAACGGTGGCCCTCACCACGCCGCCGCCGGACGCGGCGGTATAGGTTTGCGTTTCCAGCTCTGCCTGCATTTTAATCAAATCCTGCTGCATTTTTTGCGCCTGCTTCATCATAGCGGCCTGGTTCATGCCGCCATATGCGCCGCCGCGATAGGAATTTTTAGCCATAATATGTCGTCTCCTGTTATGTTTAGTTTATTCAATCCGAAAGTTGGGGAATTTTTTCAGTGCGTCCAGCTTGCTCGTGTCCGGCTGAACCGAGGGAGCAACCGGGGAGGGGGCCGGAGGCTGGTCAGAAAAGCTCACGCGCACTGGCTTGCCCGCGATGGCGCTGGCCTCCGATTGAATGGCGGCGGACATTGCGGGGGTATTCACCATCATTTTTGCAATGGGGGAGAGCAGGTAAACCGTCAGCACATCCCCCGCAAGCGAGCCAGACACCTGGGTTGGAAGAGAGAGAATGGCATAAGTACCCATATCGACCTTGCCGTTTAAATAATGTATTAGCGTGTCCCAAAATGTGCCGCCCGGTTCCGATGGCACCGTCTGAGGCGGCGCGGGCGCGGGTTCCGGTTCCGATGGGGGCGGGGAAGGAGCAACGGCCCGAACAGACGTTGGCTCCGGCTCCGGCTCTGGCTCCGCAGGAGGCATAAAGTCTGGCTCCTCCGGGGGCGCGTCATCGTCTGTATACCAGGGGACATCCTCCGCTGACATTGTGGGCGCTGGTTTTGGTTCCGGTGCGGACGCTTGGAGGGGCTTTATTGGCTCCGGCGTCTCCGACAAGGGAGAAACGGGAGCGCTTGCAGACGGGGCGATACCCGTCTTCCAGGCGGCCTCCAGTCGGGCCACGCGGGTTTTCAGTCCTGCCAGCGTGGCCCCGGTCTCCGGCACGCACAGGCGCACAAGACACAGCTCCGCCGTTCGCCGGGGATTTGCGCCGGAAAGGTCAGCGGCTCGAATCTCATTCATGCCGTCCATCAGCCGCGCGCCGGGCAGCTTTGCGGCAAAATATTGCAGTGTTTTCTTTTCGTACAGGCCAGAGAGCAGGGCATCCCCGCTCTCTGGGGCTACCTGAAGCAGCAGCACGTCCCGCATCAGCCCTGCCAGTTCGTCCAATATACCGGCGGGGTCTTTGCCGTCCTTCCAGAGTGCATTGAATGTTGTCAGAGCCTTTTCGGAAGAACCGGCGCATACAGCATCCAGCAGCTCCGCCGTCCGCTGGCTCCCGGCCAGCCCCATGGCGGAAAGAACCTCCTGGGAACCAATATGCTCCGTGGCAGCGCACTGATCCAGCAGGCTCAGCGCGTCCCGCATTCCACCGTCCGCAAGACGTGCCAATAAGGCGCCGGCCTCCGGCTCCAGCGTCAGCCCCTCCTGCTCCGCCACGTAGGCGAGCCGCCCCGCAATGGCCTCCGGCTCAATGCGCTTGAAGCTGTGGCGCTGGCAGCGGGAGACAATGGTGGGCAGAACCTTGTGCAGCTCTGTGGTGCAGAGAATGAACATCAAATGCTCGGGCGGTTCCTCCAATATTTTCAGGAGGGCGTTGAAGGCCGCCGTGGAGAGCATATGAACCTCGTCGATGATGTAGACCCGCTTTTTCACACTGGCGGGGGAGAAGATGGCCTCGTCCTGCAGGGCGCGGACGTCATCCACGCGGTTGTTGGAGGCGGCGTCCAGCTCCACCACGTCCAGAATGCTGCCCTCTTCGATACCCCGGCAGGCTGCGCACTGGTTGCAGGGATTGCCGTCTATGGGGTGCTCGCAGTTCACAGCCCTGGCCAAGATTTTGGCGCAGGTGGTCTTTCCGGTGCCGCGCGTCCCGATAAAGAGATATGCATGGGACAGGCGGCCCGTCTGTACCTGCCGCTTCAGGGTGGTCGTGATATGATCCTGGCCCACCACATCGTCAAAGGTGCGTGGGCGCCATTTTCGATAGAGCGCCTGATACATGAAAAAAGCCTCTTATCCTTAAATAGAGAAATATAACTCCAATAATGGTATAATAAAAGAGCTGCACACCTGCCTTTGTATACTCGACACATCCGTTACCGCAGTAGTTGGCTCAGACCCGGCGACCTCACGGCACACGGGAGGCCCCGCTTAATGCTGCTCGGTTCCCCGCCTGACATGGTTCACGGGTTCCCGTTGCGCAAGACCGAGCCATCAACGCTACTTGCTGCGGGCAGGCAACACATCGAATATCCGGGGGCAGGAGTTCGTCCCCGCTATAGCGGATTGCGGGTACAGGGCACCGCTGGCTCCCCGACTAGTACAGCTCCAGAGCATATTATAAACCAGGAAAACTTTTTTATCAAGAGGGACTTTACAAAATAAAAATTCGTGCTATAATGTCATAGCGGCGTGGGGGCGTAGCTCAGCTGGGAGAGCGTTCGGTTCGCATCCGAGAGGTCGAGGGTTCGAATCCCTTCGTCTCCACCAAGTAAAAAGCCTGTGATTTCAGTAATCACAGGCTTTTTACTTGCGTTTTCTCCTGGAAATATAAATACGGCAGAGAATGAAAAAGCGCTGGAGAGCAAATTGCTGTCCAGCGCGTGATTTTTTGGAGGTCTGCGGGCTATGCCTTTGGCATGTCCGGCTCCTTGTAAAGCAGCTTTTTGATGAAGCTCATCAAATCCTTATACAGCTGATCCAGCGCGGGCAGGCCAAGGAGCCAGAGGAGGAACACAGCCATGACCACGGCGATGGGGATGGTGAAATACCAGTGATCCAGAGCGGGGACAAAGCTGTAGAGATACCCCATGTTCATGATGAAATAGGTATGCAGCAGATAGGGAACCATGGTGCGGGTGCCGCCGTCCCGGATGATGGGGAGAGACCTGTCCGGCACGAAGCAGAACAGGAACACAATCAGCAGCCCGGAGATGACATAGCCAAGCGCACGCAGGATGATGCCCTTCAAAAAGCTATAGGAGAACATACTCAGGGGATCGCCGGCCACACCGGCATAAGGCTCCCAGTAATAATAGAAGTCGATGTGATACACGCCCTTTACATTTAGCCAGCCCCAGACACCCATGACGGCCAGAGTGATAAGCAGAACGGGAATTTTGGGGAGCTTTTCCACCTTGGCAACATCCTCGCGGCTCATCTTCATGCCGACGATATAGAAGGGAAGGAAGCCGATGGTGCGGCTCAGGCTCAGGAAATGGCCTATATCATTCAGTCCGCCTACCAACAGAGCCACAGCGATGGATAGAGGTAGAATATATTTTATCTGCTGCAGCGCCTTGGTCATCAGCTTCCAGCAGAACATACTCAGCAGATACCAATACACAAAGGTGGGCGTGAAGATGTCTGCTGCGGAGGAGCCGAATATCAGGGCAAAAATGGAGTTGAAGATAAGATAGGGGATGAGGAAGTCAAAGATGGCGCTCTGATAGCATTTATCCCCTTTTTTGGAGAAATACCCGGATAAAAAGCAGAATGCGGGCATGGTGATCATGCGCGACCAGCAGACGATTACGGTGATTAGCCAGTTGTAAGTAATATCCGTCTGGGTCAGCATATGCTCCGCAATGACGTTAAACAGCAGAATCCAGCGGATGTTATCGGCCCGGTACCAGCGCTTTTTTGCGGTGGCGGCGGGCGCAGGGGAAGCTAAAGTTTCCATAAGGCAGCTCCTTCGAGTCTTTGTGAATGTTTTGTAAAATATTATAAATTGTTCCCCGTCGTTCGTCAATAGGCACTTTGTTAAGGTAGATATACAGTTTTTTTTGTAACAGATTGCGGATTCCTGTTGTAATCCTGTAAAATAAGTGTTATTATTTATTAAATAATTGTTAATATGCAGGCTGTCCGTAAACCTTTGCTTGTGTGTGAAAGACGCTTAAGACTTTCACCCCCCAAATCCCGTATCTTAGGAGGAACCCTTATAACCATGGAAGAACATAAGACGAAGGCTGTGTCTGGCAAAGACTACTGGAAAAATTGGCTCCACCGATTTCTGGGGCTGCTGGCACCGGCCTTTTTGCTGTGCTTTACCGGGTTGTTCTTTGGCCCGCTGGACATTGTAAACTCAAACCAGGCATATCTGACTTTTTCGGCGGGAACGTTGTTCTGGTCTTTGGCTGGGGTAACGGTCGGAGCGACGGCGCTTCTGTCCGCTGTGCTGGCCTTTGTTCCCGGTAAGGCCCAGCGCATTGTTTATGCCCTTCTGCTGGGCGTTGCTGTGCTGTTCTATCTCCAGGGCGTTCTGCTGAACGGCGAGCTGGCGGTACTGGATGGCTCTGGCTTCGATTGGCATGATGATGCCCAAGCCGCGTATATAAACATTGCCGTGTGGGCTGTGGCCCTGGTGGTCATTGTGATAGCCGGATGGTTTTTGCATGGCGCATACCGCACGGCGGGTTATATTCTCTGTGCCGCGCTGGTGCTGGCCCAGGCTGTCAGTCTGGTGACTACCTGGCAGGCGGAGGATCCGGACGCCATCAACTATCAGCTCGCGGGGGATGATGAGTTTGTGCTATCCTCGGATGAGAACATCATCGTTATTACCCTTGACCAGTTCTCCCCCCTGATTTTTGAGGAGGCGCTGGAGGAGGATCCCACGCTGGCGGAGTTTTTCCAGGACTTTATCTACTACGATAATATGTCCTCCTGCTACTCTTTCACCTTCCCGTCCCTGTGCTATCTGCTGACCCATGAGTATTTTGACACAACTATTCCCACTGTGGAGACGGTGTATAACGCCTGGCACAGCGACCTGGCAAATAACTTCTATGACACGCTCCACGACAATGGCTATACGGTAAATCTCTATCTTGAGTCCAACTACGCCGCGATTGACACGGAGAATATGCTGGGCAAGGTGGACAATATCGCTGTGGCCGGCGACCTTGTGGTGACGGGGGAGCTGCTGGAAAATGTGGTGTATATGTCCCTGTACCGCTATCTGCCCACCATGCTGAAAAATGACTTCTATGTCTCCACCGGCGGCATCGTGGACGTGGCGGAATATCAGGGCGTGGAAAAGCTGCACATTAACTATGACTTCTATACCGAGCTTCAGGAGGAGCGCATCAGTCTGACGGATGACACCAAGATATTCAGCTGGTATCACCTTCAGGGCGCGCATTTCCCCTATGTAGTGGATTATGATGGCTATTTGTGCGACGAGGATGAAACCGACCGCATGAGCCAGCTCCACGGTTATCTGCTGGCTGTCGGCGAGTTCTTGGAGCAGATGAAGGAGCAGGGCATCTATGATGATGCCACCATCATCATCTCCGCCGACCATGGCTATTTTGAGTGCTTCCAGGCGGCATTTCTTATCAAGATGCCCGGCCAGGAGTTTGAGGAAATGCAGGTCACAAGCGCTCCCGTGGCCCAGGAAGACATTATGCCCACTATCCTTTATGCCCTGGGTGAGGATTACAGCGACTACGGCACCACAGTCTTTGACTGGGAGGAGGGAGACGTCCGGGAGCGGACGACCCGCGTTTGGGGCTATATGAAGTCCTATCCCGATGTGGACTGGGTTGGCAACCTGAACCAGTGGGACGCCCAGGCCAACGGCTCCTACCGCTATAACGTGTTCGGCGTGTTCAACTATATCGGCGACCGGGACACCATTTATGAGGAAGAACGCTACTGGTACCTGTACGGCGTGGCCGACGCTATCGAGCCGCTGTACGACTCCTTCTATTGATACGGCAGGAGGCTGAGAGAGTAAGAAATGATAGACTTTCTGGCAAAAATATTCGGCTATGTGATGGATCTGTGCTATGCCATCGTGCCGAATTACGTGGTGGCTATCGCCCTGTTTACACTGCTCACTAAAATCATTCTCATGCCCGTTTCCCTGTGGACGAACCGCAACGGGCTGAAAATGGTGGCCCTGATGCCGGAGCTGAACCGCATCAAGGTGCAGTATTACGGCGACCGGGAGAAGATAGGCGACGAGCAGGCGGCTTTGTATAAGGAAAAGCATTACCGGCCCCTGCTGAGCACTATCCCGCTGATTATTCAAATCATCATCCTTTTGGGGATGATTGGCGTCATCCATTCGGTAACGGACACCGGCGCGGCCCCGGCCCTGGGCCTTATCCCGATGACGGATGGGGGCTGGACGTGGCTCATGCCATTAGGCGCTGGACTTGCGGCAGTGGTGCTGAGCTTCGCGCAAAACTACATCAATCCCCTTCAGCGGGAGCAGAGTAAAGCCGAGCAGCTCTCCTCAAATGGGGTGTCTGTGGGCATTTCGCTGGTGCTGGGTGTGTTTGTTTCCACCGGCGTGGCGCTGTACTGGATATACAGCAATCTCTTTTCCATCCTGGTGCAGCTTGCCTGCAACGCCATCATGCCGCCGAAAAAGTATGTGGACTATGAGGCGCTGGAGGCCAGCCGGAAGGAGCTGGAGGCGCTGGATCAGTTCGGCCAGACACAGACCAAGGAGCTGAAAAAGCGGGAAAAAGCAGATTACAAGCACTTTTTCCATGTGGCCAACAAGCGGCTGGTGTTCTATTCCGAGGCCAGCGGATTTTATAAGTATTTTCAGAATACCATCGAGGAGCTGCTGGCCCAGACAAACGTGGTGATAAACTACGTCACCAGCGACCCGGACGACCAGATCTTCGCCCTTGCGGAAAAGGAACCGCGCATTCAGCCCTATTATATTGGCGAGCGGCGGATGATTACCCTGTTTATGAAGATGGACGCGGACATCGTGGTAATGACCATGCCGGATCTGGACACCTACCACTTTAAGCGCAGCTATGTGCGCAAGGACGTGGAATACGTTTATATGTTCCACGGCATATTCTCCGGCCTGGTGACGCTGCGGAAGGGAGCGCTTGACCATTTTGATACCCTGCTGACGCCCACTCCTGGCTTCGAGGTGGAGATGCGCGGCTGGAACGAAAAAATGGGCCTGCCGAACCAGAAAATGATACCCTGCGGCTATGGCGTCATTGATAACATGGCGGCGGAATATGACCGTATGGAAAAGCATGAAAATCCTGTGAAAACGGTGCTTATCGCCCCCTCCTGGCAGGCGGATAATATCCTGGACAGCTGCCTTGCGGATTTGGCGGAGCCGCTGCTGGCGGCGGGCTTTGACGTGACCGTCCGGCCCCATCCGCAGTATATCCGCCGCTTCCCCCAGCGGCTTGAAAAGCTCATTCACGACTGTGAGGGGTACGACAAGGAACGCTTCCGTTTCCAGCTCAATTTCAGCTCCAACGAGACAGTGTTCTCCTCGGATATTCTGGTGACCGACTGGTCAAACATTGGCTGTGAATACGCTCTGGCGACCAAAAAGCCGGTGCTTTACATTAATACTCCCATGAAGCGGGTCAATGAGGCCTGGATGGACGAGGACATTGCCCGCTGTGCCCCGGACGCGAAGCTCCGGGCAGTGATGGGCGCGGCGCTGGAGCTGGATGAAGTGCGGGAAAAGGCGGCGGCTGCGGCGCTGGATATGATTGAAAACCGGGCTGCCTACGCGGAAACGCTGGAGGCTGTCCGGCGGGAGAAGCTATATCACTTCGGCGAGAGCGGAAAATATGCGGCAGATTATCTCATCGGCCGCATGGTGGAAAATCAAAAAAAGGCAAAGGACGGACAAAACGGGAAATAAAGCGATGATGATTCAATGTGATAACTCATATATCCCACAGGTGATAGACTACATTGGCGAGGATAAGTACAAGTGCTTTTACCTGTATATGGACATGAAGGAATACGGCGCCCAGGGGCCGGATGTGGGCCTTTGGATGTGCGGGGAGGGCGATCGGATAGACGGAGTCATGTACCGCTATTTTGACACCCTGCACCTTTACAGCCGGGACGTGTTTCCCCAGCGGGAGGCGCTGGCCATGATTGAGCAGCTGCACCCCAAGTGCGTTACAGGGGAGCAGCGGAGCATCGACCCATTGAAGGGAAAGACGAAGGATACATACGCCTATGAGCTGAGCCACATTATCACCACGGACAAGCTGATGGACGGGAAATCCGATCTGTCCGTCCAGCAGGCGGGCAAGGCGGACGTGCCGGAGATTGCCCGGCTGATGATGAAGGAGCCTATCTACAACTCCGTGTACACCTATGAGAGCCTGTGCGAGCAGTTGGAAAATCGCATTGACAGCGGCTTTGGCCGTCTATTCGTCATGCGGGAGCCGGGGGGACGGCTGGTAGCCACCAACGCCACCAGCGCGGAGACGGAGGAGCTTGCCGTTATCAGCGGTCTTGTGACGGACACGGAAATGCGCGGACACGGCCTGGGCCGGGCCATTACTGCAAGCACCTGGAATCTGGTGCTGACGGAGGGAAAGCGGGGGCTTGCCTATTTAGGCGCTGATAACGAGAACACCCTGTCCCTGCATCACAAGATGGGCTACGACTTTTTGGGCCTGTACGCCCGGTTGATTCGAGAGGACTGAGAGGATTTGCTATGCAGGCATTGATGCTGGCTGCCGGGATGGGAAAGCGCCTGGGGGCCTATACGAACAACCAGACCAAGTGCATGGTGAAGGTGGGGGGCTATACTCTCCTGGAGCACGCGGCGGAGGCCCTGCGCCAGGCGGGCATCCGGCGTTTTGTCATTGTGGTGGGTTATGAGGGGGAAAAGCTAAAAGCCTTTGCCCGGGAAAAGCTCAGCGACTTTGACCTTGTCTTTGTGGAAAACCCGGACTATGCCACCACGAATAATATTTATTCTCTGTATCTGGCGCGGGAGGAGCTGATGGCGGATGATACCGTCCTGCTGGAATCTGACCTGATTTATGACCCCAGCCTGATACGCCGTCTGGTGGAGGCCCCGGAGCCGAACATGGTGGCCGTGGCGAAGTACGAGCAGTGGATGGACGGCACCGTTACCCTGGTGGACGAAGACGGCCTTATCCGGGAGTTTATCGAGAAAAAGGATTTCAGTTTCGCCAGCGCGGACACCTACTATAAAACCGTGAACGTGTATAAATTCAGCCGGGAGTTTTCCACCCGGCAGTATGTGCCGTTCATGATGTCCTATCTCCAGGCATATGGGGCCAACCAGTATTATGAAATGGTGCTGAAAGCCCTGGCCCATCTGCCGTTTGCCGGCCTGCGGGCCTTTAAGATGGGCGATTTGAAATGGTACGAGATAGACGATGTGCAGGATTTGGACATTGCCAATACCATTTTTGCCAGAGATGAGGACAGGCTCCACGCTTACGAACTGCACTTCGGCGGCTATTGGCGGTTTGACGGGCTGAAGGACTTCTGCTATCTGGTGAATCCCTATTTTCCTCCGAAGAAAATGCTGGAGCAGATGCAGTATTCCTATTCCCAGCTTCTCACTAGCTACCCGTCCGGGATGTATGTGCAAAAGCTGATGGCGGGCAAGATGTTCGGCATACGGGACGAACTTGTCCTGGTCGGGAACGGGGCGGCGGAGCTTATCAACACCCTGGGCCGCACCATGCGGGGCCGGACGGGCCTTTCTATTCCTGCTTTCAACGAATATGTCCGCTGCTTCCCGGACTGCGAGATCGTTCCCATCCAGGCCAGAGACTATGGCTTCCAGTTTGATATGTCCGCCCTTCGCAAAGCAGCGGCGGAGATGGATAATCTTGTCATCATCAATCCCGATAACCCCAGCGGCAGCTTTTTGAAGCGCGAGGAAATTTTGGAGCTGGCCGACATCTGCCGGGAGCATGGCACGACCTTTGTGGTGGACGAGTCCTTTGTGGACTTTGCAGAGGCGCCGCTGCGCTTTACGCTGCTGGATAACGATATTTTGGATGCCTATCCGAACCTGATGGTCATTAAGAGCATCAGCAAATCCTACGGAGTGCCGGGGCTGCGTCTGGGCGTGGCCGCCAGTGGCAATACGGCCTGGATGGAGCAGCTCCGCGGACTGTTGCCCATCTGGAATATCAACTCCTTTGGAGAATATTTCTTCCAGATTGTAGGCCTTTACAGCGGGGAGTACAGAACTGCCTGCAACAAAATCGTCCGCCAGCGGGAAAAAATGGAGGAGCGGCTGGGAGCATACGCCTTCCTGACGCCCTATCCGTCCCAGGCAAACTATATTATGTGCCGCGTGGAGGGCATTGGCTCCAAGGAGCTTGCAAACCGTCTTCTGCGGGACGATAATCTGCTTATCAAAGACCTGTCCACCAAAAACGGCTTCGGCGGAGCGGATTTCATCCGCGTGGCTGTCCGGGATGAGGCGGACAATGAGGCGCTGTATCAGGCGCTGGAAAAAATAAAACTGTAAATTTTAATTTTGACGGAATTTCCGTGGGGGAGGGTCAGGCATGGTTGTATATAAAAACGCCAGGTTTATTTCCTGCGAGCCGGAAAACAGATTTTTTTCCGCCATGGCGGTGGATAAGGGCCGCATTGTATGGGTCGGCAGCCCGGAAAATCTGCCGGCATCCTGTCAGAGGGCCAGGGTCGTTGACCTTCAGGGGGCGGCGGTGACGCCAGCCTTCGCGGACACGCATATCCATTTTGAGTCCTTTGCCACCTTCCAGCAGACTTTCTATCTCATGGATGCAGAGAGCTTTGACGAGGATGCGGCCATCGTGCGGGCTTACGCGGATGCCCATCCCAGGGCCAAGGTGCTGATGGGCTATGGCTGCTCCGCCCATACGGTTCGGGAGGGGCGTCTGCCGGAGCGGGCCGATATGGACAGCTGGACAGACCGGCCTCTTATGGTGGTGAAATATGACGGCCATGCCGCCGTTTGCAACAGCGCCATGCTGTCCCTGCTGACGGACGAGGTGAAAAACGACCCCGGCTATGACGGAGAGAGCGGCTGGCTGTATCAGAACGCCTTTTATAAGGGCGTGAACGAGGTAACGGCAAAAATACCTATCCTGGACGTGGTGCGGGGCCTTTCCAAAGGGGCGAAGGCGCTGGCGGACGTGGGGATTGGCCTTGTCCATAATGTTGAGGGTGTGGGCTACACCGGCGATTTGGATGTGGACATGATAAATATTCTTGCCCCCGGTCTGCCCCAGGCGTACCGCATATTTTTTCAGACCATGGATTTGGAGGCTGTGAAAAAGCGGAAGTTCCCCCGTGTGGGCGGCTGCTTCAAGCTCGCGCTGGATGGCTGCTTTGGTTCGGAGGATGCGGCCCTAACAAGCCCCTATGCGAATGACCCCAATAATGTCGGTGTTCTGTATTATAGCCAGGAGGAGATAAACGACTTTGTCATTCGGGCGAATCGCATGGGTCTGCAGATTGCCATGCACGCCATTGGAGACCGTGCGGTGGAGCAGGCAGTCACAGCCTATGAGGCCGCGATGGCGGATTATCCGAGGGAGGATGCCCGTCATGTGCTGATACATTGCTGCATGGCCACACCTGAGCAGCTTGACCGTATCGCAAGACTGAAGCTGTGCGTGGCGGTGCAGTCGCCCTTTATCTTCTGGAAGCAGGAGCCTCAGGAATATTTGGACAGGATACTCGGCCCGGAGCGGGCCGGGGCCTTAAATCCCTTGGGACAGCTCCAGCGCCGGGGCGTGGTAATGGGGGACGGGTCGGACGGCCCATGCACCATGCCGAATCCTCTGGCAGCCATGGCGAACGCTGTTTCTCACCCCGACGCAGAGGCGAGGATGGAACGGCTGGATGCGCTGCGAATGATAACCTACAACCCGGCGTATATGAGCTTTGACGAGCATGAACGGGGCAGCTTGACGGAAGGAAAGATTGCGGACTTTGTGGTTTTGAGCGATGACCCACTGACCGCACCTGATATTCGGACTATTCAGATTCAGGCGCTGTATCTTGCCGGGAAAAAATATGACGGCAAAACGCCAGGTGTGCTGGGACTTCTTCGCCGCAGCATCCACAACCGGCTTTTCCGCCGGGCGTTTATATGAGATAAGGAAACGCTGCCTATGTCAGTGGATGAGAGGACAACGGAAATATTCCTTCGGGCTATGAATCTGCGTCAGGAGCAGGTTTTGGAGGCGTACAATAACCCGGGGCGGGGCATCACAAACGATACCTATGTGTTCCGCACCACGGTGGGGGACTATATGCTTCGCCTGCCCGGGCGGGGAACGGAGATGTTCTGTGACCGCCGCGCGGAGTGTGCACTGTATGCTCGGCTGAAGGACGAGCATATTACCGACGAGGTGTGCTACTTTGAGCCGGACACCGGCATTCGTGTGACGGTATATTACCCAGAAAGTCATGTGATAAATACCGCCGACGAGGGGGAGCTGCGCCGGGGGATGGCCCTGCTGCGACGCTTTCATGGCTTGAAAATAAAGGGTGAACGGCAGAACACTGCCCTGGACAGGATGGAATATTACATCCAGTGTGTGAAGGACGTGGAGGGAGAGTCGTTTTACCCCGCTGAGTATTGGCCCGTGCGGGAGCGGGTGCTGTCTGTATGCCCGGCCTATTATGGTGACGGCAGTCAGTTCCAGCTTGTCCATGGAGACTGTCTGCCCCATAACTTTCTGTTTCCGCATGGACGGGAGCCTGTGCTGATTGACTGGGAATACGCGAGCATCAGCGACCCCATGGAGGATTTAGGGGATTTTTGCCACGATGGAGATTTACCGGCGGAGGCGTGCGTTCATTTGCTGGAGCTGTATTTAGAGAGGCCGTCCACATCGGCAGAGCGCAGAAAGCTGTTTGCCATGTGCGCCAGTGCCGCTATCATGTGGGGCACCTGGTCGGTATTCAAAACAAAGATGGAGCCGCAGGACAGGATTTTTTATCAGGATTACGCCCAGCTTGGCGTCCGATACGCAAGGGAGAGCCTTGAGCGGCTTTTCCAGGAGGGAACGGTATGACGGAACAGGAGTTTAATGCCCTGGCAGAAAAAGAGCGGCAGGGGATCGCCACGGCGGCGGAGCTGGCCGCACTGGAGCCATACCGCGCCAGGCGGGCTGTGTTTATGGCGGCGGGCTTCGGCAGCCGTCTCGCGCCGCTGACGCTGACGACTCCCAAGCCCCTGATTCCGGTGTTCGGACGTCCCATCATAGCGTCGCTGCTGGATGCGGTGCTGGCTGCCGGGATAGAGGAGATATATCTCGTCCGTGGCTATATGGGGGAGGCGTTTAATTCGCTGCTGGAAGAGTATCCCATGATACAGTTCATTGAAAACCCACTCTATGACGAGACAAATAACATCTCCTCCATTCTCCAGGCGTCGGAGTACCTGCAAAACGCTTATGTGTTCGAGGCTGACCTGTTGCTGCAAAATCCCGGCCTTATCTGCAAATATCAATATAGCTCAAACTTCCTGGGCGTACCGGTGGCTCACACGGACGATTGGTGCTTTCCCGTAAAGGACGGGGTTATCCAGTGCGTCCAAAAGGGCGGGGATGACTGCTGTCATATGTTCGGCGTCTCCTACTGGTCAGAAGAGGACGGCCGCCGCCTGGGGGAGGATCTCCCCGCTGCCTTCCAGCGGGAGGAAAATCGTCAGGCGTTTTTTGAGGCCGTTCCACTCAATATCTTTCACGACCACTATACTGTCCGCGTCCGCCCCTGTGCCTTTTCAGACATCCAGGAGATAGATACGCTGGATGAGCTGAAGGCGCTGGATAAAACCTATGTGACCTGATGCCATTTCGTGGGAGTGCTGATGGTTTATTCTGTCTTTCGCAGAAATATGGCTTGCGAAAATGCTATATCAATGATATACTTATACACAATCCATAAGAAAGAAGGACAAACTCTTGAAAACGATTCGGACTGTCTTTTACACGCTCTGCTTTGCCCTGCTGCTGATGGTGCCTGCGTGCGCCTCCTATGTTGACCCCTCTGTCACGACCTTTGCGATTCAGGCTGTTGTAGGCGTGGTGGTTGTGGCCGGCGCGGTCATCGGCGTGGCCTGGCGGAAGGCGAAGAAAAAGGCCATGAATGTGCTGCACATCGACGAAAACGCCGGCAAGGAGGTCGAGGACGACCTGGTCGTCTTTGATGAGGCCGCGCCCGCCGAGGCTTCCGCCCCTGAGGCTGCCGCCGAGGAATCCCCTGCCGAACCTGAGACCGCAGAGGTTCAGGAATAAAAAGAAGCCTATTCCGCAGCAAATAACGTCCCAAAATGTAATAGCTCCCTCCATGGAGAGACAGCGATAACAACGCTGTCAAGCATGGAGGGAGCATTATTATTTGGCAGTATGTTAGCTATTCAAGCACCTTTTTCCCCAGCCATTTGTCGCTGCGATAGCGCGCGACAAAGCAGATTTCTCGGAACAGCCAGTCTACGCACCAGCCTATCCACACGCCCCAGAGGCCGATGGAGGTAGCGCGGCACAAAAACCAGCTCAACGCCACGCGGAATACCCACATACTGATGCCGCTGACCCACATGGTATAGGATACATCCCCGGAGGCTCGAAGACCGTTGGGAAGTGTGAAGGCGCAGGGCCAGGTGAATACCTTCAAAACGGAGCTGAACCATATCAGCTGGCAGGCAAGCCGCGCGCCTTCGGCGCTGAGCGCAGTGAACCGAACGACGACCGGCACTGAAACGGACAGCAGCACGCTGGTCAGCAGGATGACTCCGGTGGATATTTTGGTGAAGTAGGTCATATATCGCTTGGCCTCTTCCGTCTGGCCCCGCCCAAGGCATTGCCCCACCACCGTGAGAAGGCCGGTGCCAATGGCCATGGCCGGCATGGAACCAAAGTTTTCCAGCGTAGAGACGATGGCCTGGGCTGCGATGGCGGTTGTCCCAAGGCTGGCCACGGTGCTTTGTACCACCAGCTTGCCGAATTGGAACATACTGTTTTCCACGGCGGTGGGCAAACCGATGCGAATGATGCGCTTCATCATGGCGCCATCCAGCCGAAAATCCCGAAGCCGGCCCAGTGTAATGACCTGCCCGGGGCGGCTTTGGAAATACAGCATTACCACAGAGCACAAAATGCGGCTGAACAGTGCGGACAGCGCCGCGCCGAGCACACCCAGCCCGCAGGCAAAAATCAAAATGGCATTGCCGACGATATTGACTCCGTCCGCCACGGCTGCCACAATCATAGGCCGCTTGGAGTTGCCGGTGGCCCGGTGCAGCGCCGCGCTGACGGAATACAGACCCAAAAAGGGATAGCTCAAGGCAGTCACCAGAAAATATACATCGGCTGCCGCCAAAACGTCCGCCTCTACGGAGCCGAAAATCAGCCGCAGAATTGGCCCGCGCAGGCTCGCCAGGGTCACGCTGAGAAACAGCGCCAGACCCAGCGCCGCAATCAGCACCTGTCGGGAGGCTAGGTTTGCCTTGTTCAGCTCCTCATGGCCAATATATTGGGCGCAGACAATGGTGCCGCCGGCGCCAAGTGCGGAGAAGAAATAGACGACAAGGGTGTTGATGGCATCTACCAGGGACACGCCGGATATGGCGGCCTCGCCCACATTGGAGACCATCAGCGTATCCGCGACGCCCATCAGCCCTGTCAGCACCTGCTCTATCACCAAAGGAATGAGCAGGGCCTTTATCTGCGCTTTCGTAAACAAAAAATACCCTCTCTCTCCGGACGGCATATCCGCCCAGCGTGTAGTATTATAGGAGCATGGGACGAAAATTGCAAGGCGTTCTTTTTGACGTTAGATTTCGGATTTTATATAGCCATGGAGCGGGGAAGTGTGGTATACTTACAGGCATGGATAGTTTTACGAAAAATTATATAGATACGCGCCGGGAGGTTATTGCCCGAAGCTTTCCCCATTTGAATGACCGCCAGCGGGAAGCGGTGCTGGCAACGGAGGGGCCGCTGCTGATATTGGCCGGAGCCGGAAGCGGCAAGACCACGGTGCTGATAAACCGCATTGCGAACCTGATGAAATATGGCCGCGCATCCGACTGCCGGGAACTGCCCCCCGATGCAGACGAGGAAAAGCTGCGCGTTATGCGCCGGTATCTGGACGGGGAGCAGGAGCTGCGCCGTCAGGCGGAGGAAGCCGCTGCCTATGACCAGGTGGCGCCCTGGCAGATACTGGCTATTACCTTCACCAACAAGGCGGCTGGTGAGCTGAAGGACAGGCTTTCCTCCATGCTGGGGGAGGCGGCGGAGGAGGTCTGGGCCAGGACATTCCATTCCGCCTGCGTGCGTATTCTGCGGCGGGATGGGGAGAAGCTGGGCTATCCCAGCAGCTTCACCATTTATGATACCGCCGACCGCACCGCTGTTATGAAACGCCTGGTAAAGGAGCAGAACCGGGACGAAAAAATGTATCCCCCCAAGTGGGTGCTGGGCGTTATCGACAAGGCCAAGGATAGAATGCAGACGCCGGAGGCGCTCATGGCCCTGGCAGAGCGGGCCGGAGATTTCCGGCTCCAGGGTGCGGCCAAGCTGTATCAGGCGTACAGCGAGCGGCTTCTGGAGGCGGGGGCCATGGATTTCGAGGACCTGATTTATAACACCGTTCGCCTTCTTCGTGAGTTTCCCGATGTACGGGAATATTACCAGCGAAAGTTCCGCTATGTGCTGATAGATGAGTATCAGGACACCAACAACCTGCAATATATGCTGGCGACGCTTCTGGCCGGAGGTCATAAGAATATATGCGTGGTGGGTGACGACGACCAGTCTATCTACGCATTCCGGGGCGCGACCATTGAGAATATCCTGTCCTTTGAAGACCAGTATGACAACGCCCGCGTGATTCGCCTGGAACAGAATTATCGCTCCACAGGACATATCCTGGAGGCAGCCAACGGTGTGGTAGCCCACAACACCGGGCGCAAGGGCAAGCGCCTTTGGACGAAGGCGGGGGAGGGCGACCGCATCACACTCTATGTGGCGAAAAACGAGGAGGACGAAGCCCAATATATCGTCCGCCAGGTGCTTCAGGCTGTAGACCGGGGCGACAATCTGCGAGACCATGCGGTGCTGTATCGGCTGAACGCGCAGTCCCGCGCTTTGGAGCAGGCGTTTCTGCGCAGCGGTATCCGCCCCCGGATTGTGAAGGGAAACCCCTTCTTTGAGCGGGCGGAAATCAAGGATTTGATGGCATATTTCTTCGTACTGCTGAACCCGGCGGATGACCTGCGCCTGACGCGTATTATCAACACGCCGCCTCGCGGCATCGGCCAGACGACCATTGACCGGGCCAGAACCATCGCTGCACAGAACGGTGGACCGCTCTTTACCGTCGTCTCCATCGCGGGTAATTTCCCGGAGCTGTCCCGTGCGGCGGAGAAGCTGAAAGCCTTTGCCCAGATGATGAACGAGCTGTCCCAAATGACCCAGACCGCCGGGCTGGAGGAGCTGTACGACGCGCTGCTGGAAAAAACCGGCTATGCCCGTCTGCTGGAGGAGGCCCACACGGAGGACAGTCTGAACCGGCTGGAAAACGTCCGGGAGCTGAAAAGCTTTATTGCCACCCATGTCCGCCAGACGGGGGACAATTCCCTGGCGGGCTTTTTGGATGAGGTCAGCCTGTATACCGACCTGCAAAATGTGGATTTGGATGAGAACACCGTTACCATGATGACCATTCACTCCGCCAAAGGCCTGGAATTTCCCACCGTGTTCATCGCCGGGATGGAGGAAGGGATATTCCCGTCCCTCCAGGCCATCGGGGAGCAGGAGCAGATGGAGGAGGAGCGGCGTCTGGCCTACGTTGCCATCACTCGCGCGAAAAAACGGCTTTATATTACCAGCGCCCGGCAGCGCATGGTATTCGGCCAGACGGCTCCGCACCGGGTCAGCCGCTTTGTGGACGAGATACCGCCGGAGCATATCGACCGGCCCTATCAGTCGCTGAAAAACAGCTATTTTGACTTCGAGGACGTTCCTCAGGCGGACGACTGGACGCCGGACGGCGCAGCCCGGCGCGATACACGGCAGTCATCGCAGAAAAAGACCATCGCGCCGCCCCGGCCTCAGGGGAAGCCGGTTCTGGATTACAAGGTGGGCGACCGAGTTATCCATAACGCCTTCAAGACCGGTGTTATACAAAAAATGACCCCCATGGGCGGGGATTTTCTGGTGGAAATCGAATTTGAAGACACCGGGATGAAGCGCCTGATGCTGAAAGCGGCGTCCAGGTATATGAAGAAAGTGGAATAAATACATAAGCGGCAGCGGGTGATTCATGAGAATGAATCCCCCCTGCGGGATTTTCAATAAGGGTGGTTATTACACAATTTCCGTATAACTTCCCAGATACTTGAATGTCTCGCACAGACTTTCCAGGCCGCCCATCAGTTGAATGAAGCGAGGAGAATAGACGGAGGTATCCAGGTCGAAATAGAACATGAACTCGAAATCCCGGTCGGGGAGAGGACGGCTTTCCAGCTTGGTCATGTTGATGCCCAGCGCGTTTATGCGGGCCATGACCCGGTAGAGAGAGCCGGGCTTGTGGTTTACAGTTAACATAATACTTGTGCGATCCGCGCCGGGGAATATCTCAAGGTCTTTGCCGATGCAGATGAAGCGGGTGTAATTGTTGCCCTTGTCCTGAATGCCCTCCGCCAGCGGCTGCAGGCCGTACAGTGCGCCGCAGTCGTGAGAGGCAAGCGCCGCAAGATCCCGGCGGCCGGATTCCGCTACCATCTTTGCGGCCACGGCGGTATTTTCGCACACCGTCACATGAATGCTGGGGTGGGATTTCAGGAAATCCGCGCACTGGGCGATGGCCTGCTCGTGGGAGACAATCTCCTTGATGTCCTCCAGCTTCGCGCCGGGCAGGGCCATCAGATTGTGGTCTACCTTCAGACGCACGGAACGGACGATGCTGAAATTGTATTCCATCATCAGGTCATATATCTTGTTGACAGAACCGGCGGTGCTGTTTTCCAGAGGCAGCACCCCATAACGGCAAAAGCCGTTGGCTATGGCGGAGAATACGGCCTCAAAACGGTTTACATAAGATATTGAAGGCTCCCGGAACAGCCTCTGGACGGCAATCTGGGCGAAGGCCCCTTCCACGCCCTGACAGGCCACGGTGGCCTTCTCCGGGAACAGGGGAGGTGTGTCCGCGAGGCCCTGGGCAATGCGGTCGCAGAGGGGGCTTTTCCCCCGTACCAGGGCGGTCTGATAGCTTTGGCTTACGTCCTGGAGGGTGCTGTAAATCACGCCGGCATAATCCTCAAGCTCCTGTCCGGCCTGGGCCTGAAAGCGTGCGCGGGCATCCCGCATACCGGCGGCGTCCGGCAGCAGCCCCTCCGCTGCACGAACCTTGGCAATCTGGCCGCTGACGGCCATACGCTGCGCGAACAGATGGCTCATCTGGCTGTCAATGGCATCAATCTGCTGTTTGAGCTGTTCCAATTCCATGTTGGTTCCCTTTCTTAAAACAAAAAATTTGATTAGACATACAAAAAAGCTGTGCAGTGATTTCTTCACTGCACAGCTTGGGTTGACTTTTCAGCTTGCCGCAGGGGAAATCACTTTTACTTTTTCTTGCAAAAGTAAAAGAAAGTAAATTCCGCGGCAAAGGTGAAGGACATTATCAAAAACGCTCCTTATTAAGAGTAGGTCTATCATACCGCCTTTTTCGGCCCCTGTCAACGGGAATTTTCCGAAAATGGAGGAAAAGACTTTGGCTTATTACTTTATTTCAAAAAATCGCTTTTATGCTCCAGCGGACGAAGGGGATACCCAAGCGTTGCCAAATGCGCCACCTTTAATGCCACCAGGTTGATGTCAGTGGACATTGCCCTCGCGATTTGCTCCGCCGTATATCCATAATCGAAGATATAGCTCAGCACTTCCTCGTTGTCCATCAAAATCTCAGCCGCGACAATGTTTGCTTCATACTCCGGCTCCGATTTCATGTCATATAGCATAAACTCCTGGATAGGGTGGGTCTTTGCCATTTGCCGGTGCAGCTGGTCGTGACCAAGCTCGTGGGCGCAGACAATGCGAAGCATATCCTCGTCCAAATCCTTGTTCAGAAAGATAAAACGGTTGCGTTTAATGACCCGGTACATCCCCTTCAAGGCCCCGAAGTCCTCACAGAACATGATGTTAATGCCAATCTGCTCGGAAATTTCAAAAGGGTCTCTTGTACCGCAGCGCTTCACCAGCCGGTTCCCGACCTGTGATAATTGTTCAGCGTTCATCATACACCTCGATTTGATCTAACGTATAATTCTGTTCCTGTATGACAAACGCCGGTTACTTTGCGGCAGTCCTTTGCGTCTTCTTTGGAGCATATCGTTTGTTATTTTCCTTGGCAATCCAATAAGCATCGTTCAGAGCCTTCATTGCCCCATCCAGCGCGTCTTCGCTCAGCTCGCCGCCGGTGAACATTCCTGTGACCTCGCCTACAAGCTCGTCTATATCCCGCGCCACGCGTGCGCCGCCCTTTTCGTGGGCTTCGACGACATAGGTTCCCGCGCTGCCCAGCAGATACTCGGTCGTTGTTTGAAGTGATTCCGCAAGCCTTTGGGCAATCTCCATGTTGGCAGGCTTTCGTGTACCAAGCTCATAATTCTGGATGGTACGGGGAGTAATGCCGGCCCTGGCCGCAAGCTCCGCCTGCGTCATATGCGCCGCTGTTCTTTTTTCTTTCAGTCTGTCTTTGAACGACATAAGAATCCTTTCTTCTGGAAATACGAACACTTATTCATGAATAAGTGTTGACATATGCGGTATCTCTTGTTATAATAGCCCTGTTGAAGCGAAATTATGTTCGTGTTTATATATTATCACATAAATCTGTTCGCGTCAACAGTTTCATGAAATTTTGTTCGTCATTGGATGGGCGCCAGGGTGAACAGCGTGAACCGGACGAACCTCGTGCTGCCGACGGAGTGCGGAATGGCATGGCCGCCATTTATTATGAAAAGAGGTGAACCGCTTGACGAACCGTACCTATATTGCCATCGACCTGAAATCGTTCTATGCCTCGGTGGAGTGCGTGGAACGCGGGTTTGACCCGCTGACCACCAACCTGGTGGTGGCGGACAAGAGCCGCACGGAAAAAACGATATGCCTTGCGGTGTCGCCGGCGCTGAAAACCTATGGTATCTCCGGCCGTGCCAGACTGTTTGAGGTTGTCCAGCGGGTGAGAGATGTCAACGGGGAACGGCGGCGTCGCGCGCCGGGCGGGGTGCTGACCGGCTCCTCCTGTGACATCCGTGAACTCACCGCTGACCCTTCGCTGGCGCTGGACTACATCGTGGCCATGCCGCAGATGGCGCGTTATATACAGTTCAGCACGGAAATTTATCAGATATATCTTCGCTTCATTGCCCCGGAGGACATTCATGTTTACAGCATCGACGAAGTGTTCATGGATGTTACCGATTATTTGCGAACCTATCAGCTCACGCCTCATGCGCTGGCTATGAAGATGATACAGGCCGTTTTAAAGCAGACCGGCATCACGGCCACAGCCGGGATAGGAACAAATCTCTACCTCTGCAAGATTGCCATGGATATTGACGCGAAGCATATTCCTGCCGACAAGGACGGCGTGCGCATTGCGGAGCTGGACGAAATTAGCTATCGGCAGAGGCTGTGGGCGCATCAGCCCATCACTGATTTCTGGCGCGTGGGGCGCGGCTATGCCAGGCGACTTGCGAAGCTGGGGCTTTATACCATGGGCGATATTGCAAGATATAGTCTCAGCGACTGCGGCGAGAGCCGGCTTTACAAGGAGTTTGGCGTTAACGCTGAGCTGCTGATTGACCATGCCTGGGGCTGGGAGCCTTGCCGCATTGCAGACATCAAAGCATACAGACCGGAAAACAACAGCATTAGCTCCGGTCAGGTGCTGCAATCGCCATACGAATTTGAAAAGGCCAAGCTGGTCGTCCGGGAAATGGCCGATGCGCTCTCCATGGATTTGGTGGACAAGGGATTGGAGACCGATCAAATTGTGCTGACCATAGGATATGACGTTGAAAATCTGACCGACCTCCGGCGGCAAAAGACATATAAAGGCGAGGTCACCACCGACCACTACGGCAGAAAAATCCCAAAGCCGGCCCATGGCTCCGCAAATCTGGGATGTCAGACATCCTCTACAAGGCTGATTACCAAGGCCGTTATGGACTTGTTTGACCGCATTGTTGAACCAAATCTGCTGGTGCGCAGGATGTATGTGGTCGCAAATCACGTCGTTGAAGAGGGGCTGGTCAAACCTGCGGAACCAGAGCAGCTTGACCTGTTCACGGACTATGCTGCTCTGGAGCGGAAGCGAAAAGAGGAACAGAAAACGATGGAAAAGGAAAAGCGTCGTCAGAAAGCGGTTCTTTCCATTTGGGAAAAATACGGGAAGGACGCCCTGCTGAAAGGCATGAATCTGGAGGAAGGAGCCACCGGCAAAGCACGCAACGCACAAATCGGAGGACATAAGGCGTGAAAAAAGAGTACAGCGATATTATCGGCTTGCCTCATCACGTTTCGGAAAATCGTCCGCATATGGCGATGCTCGACCGAGCGGCGCAGTTTTCACCTTTCGCGGCGCTCACCGGCTACGACGCCGCGGTGAAAGAGACTGCGCGGCTGACTGACCAGAGAATAGAGCTGGATGATGAGATGAAGCAGCGTTTGTCGGAGCGGCTAAGTCTGCTCCAGGAAAACCTGGCGGAGACTCCTGTGGTGAAGCTCACCTACTTCGTTCCCGATGCGCGCAAAGAGGGTGGCGCTTACCGCACTGTTACCAGTAGGGTGAAGAGGATAGACGTGTTGCAAAGGCTTGTCGTGCTGAAAGACGGTGTGGACATTCCGATTGATGAAATTGTAGACGTCAGCGGAGCAATGTTCCGCAGCTTAGATGATTCCTATGCCTGAACGACAGAGAGCGGCTCTGCAATGGAGACCGCTTCTCTGTTGTTTTATCATATGGCGCTGACAGGTGGGTGGAAAATGTAAAAAAGAATAGATTATTCTCCTTTTCTGACTTGAAAAAAATTTCTTTTTCGGCTTTGCGCTTGATGTTCTGTTGACAAAAGTCGCTTACAATATGATTAACAAAGACTACCCATTGTCAAGACATATTGGGAGGAGAGAGGCCGGAGAAGCCGAGAAGCTCCGGCGCGAGAGGAGCATTTTCATGAACATTCTCTACTGCGGAGATAAAAATATACAGGAAGGGCTGCTGCTGTCCGTCCTTTCCCTTCGCAGGACAGTGCAGGAGGCGCTGCACATCTATGTCCTGACCATGCACTATCAGGAGGGGGAGAAGACCTATCTTCCCATGACCGACCAGGCCATTGCCTTTTTGGATATGCAGGTCAAGGCGGAAAATCGGGACAGCTTTGTGAAAAAGCTGGATATAACAGACCTCTTCGTCGCTGACACGCCGGAGGCGAACCTCAGCACCCGCTTCACGGCAGGGTGTATGCTCCGGCTGTATGCCGACCTGGTGCCGGAGCTGCCGGACAGGCTGCTGTATCTTGACTATGACGTCATATGCCGCCGGGACTGCACGGCCTTTTACGCCCAGGACTTGACCTATCCCGCGAAAAAGGGCGCTGGGCAGGAGGGCCTTGAATATGAGCTGGCCGGTGTGCTGGATTATTATGGCCGATTCTTCTTTCGCAACCGTCCGCTGCATATGGATTATCTCAATTCCGGCGTGCTGCTGCTGAATCTCAAGGAGATTCGCAAAACCGGCCTTTTTGAAAAATGCCGCGCCCGCTGCCGGGAAAAGGAGATGTTCATGCCCGACCAGTCCGCCATCAACAAGCTGTGCGTGCGGAAGAAAATATGCCCCCGCCGCTTCAACGAGCAGCGAATTTTGCGGGATGACACGGTGCTTCAGCACTTTACCACCAGTTTCCGCTTCTTCCCCTGGTTCCACACCCTTTGCGTCAAGCCTTGGCAGGTGGAGCAGGTGCATGAAAAGCTGAAGCTCCACGAATATGACGACCTGTTACAGGAATTCACCCAGCTAAAACCTCAGCTATTTTAAGGAGAAAGGATACCCAACATGACTCAGGAAAAACCCATTATCCCTATCTTTTTCACCATCGATAACGGCTACGCCCCCTGTCTGGGGGTGGCGCTGGCCTCTATGAAGGCTAACGCCTCCCGCGACTATCAATACCATGTTCACATTCTCCACCAGGAGCTGACGGAGGAGAATATTGAAAAGCTGTCTTCCATCGGGGAGGACTGGTTCCAGGTTCTGTTTGAGGAGATGAAGGAGGGACTGGAGAGCATCACCGACCGCAAGGAGAACCGCCTGCGGTGCGACTATTTCACCATGACCATCTACTTCCGCCTGTTCATACCTGAGATGTTCCCGGAATATGATAAGGGCATCTACATCGACAGCGACATCGTCGTGCCGGGGGACATCTCCCGCCTGTATAACATCGAGCTGGGGAACAATCTGGTGGGGGCCTGCCCGGATCATTCCGTGTCGGAGATCCCGGAGTTTGCCCATTATATCGAGGAATCCACCGGCGTGAACCGCTATCAGTACATAAATTCCGGCATATTGCTGATGAATCTGGCGGAAATGCGGAAATGTCATATGACGGAGCATTTTCTCCATCTGTTGAACACCTATCACTTCGACAGCATCGCCCCCGACCAGGATTACCTCAACGCCATGTGCCTTGGGCGTATTCATTTCCTGGAAGAGGAATGGGACGCCATGCCCAACAAGCAGAAGGAGCCTATGGCCAATCCCAGCCTGATACACTATAATTTGTTCGACAAGCCCTGGTGCTATGACGATGTGCAGTATGAGGACTATTTCTGGCAGTACGCCAGGGAAAATGTCTACTATCAGGAGCTTTTGGAGATAAAGCGGAATTATTCCGACGAGCAGAAGGAATCCGACACAAAATGCCTGCAAAATATGCTGGAAAACGCCATGCGGATTCCCAATAACCCTGTTACCTTTAAAAAGATACACGAAAGTGAAGGAACGATACGTTTATGATCTTTGGGGGAGAGAAGGATCAAGTCATTGAAAATATCCGCGCCGCTGCGGGCCGGGGAGAGTTTCACGCTAAGGTGGAGGTGGATGACCCAAACCTGACGGATGAGCAGAAGGCCGCGCTGGTGCGGGAATTTTGGGAAAAGCGAAAACGGCCCCGGTACAGTATCTGCAATCGGATAGCGCGGGTCATAGAGAACACGGCGGCGAAGCTGGTGAACGGCTCCACCCAAATAGAGGGGCTGGAAAACCTGAAGGACATCACCGGCGGCGCGGTCATTACCAGCAACCACTTTAACCCGGTGGACAACACCGCCGTTTTCACCATGGTGAAGAAAACCGGGCGGAAACGGCTGTTCATCATCAGCCAGGAGAGCAATCTGGCCATGACCGGGCTTTTCGGCTTTCTGATGAATTACGCGGACACTGTCCCCATGACCACCGACCCGGACTATCTGGCGGGGACGTTTCTGAAAAAGCTGGCCGCGCTGCTGGACGGGGGCAACTGGGTGCTGATATACCCGGAGCAGGAGATGTGGTTTAATTATCGCAAGCCCCGCCCACCCAAGCGGGGGGCCTATTACTATGCTGCCAAGTGCGGCGTGCCGGTGGTGTCCTGCTTTGTGGAGATCATCGACCTGCCGGAGAAGGAGAAAAACCGGGACGATTTCCGCCAGGTGCGGTATGTGGTTCATGTGCTGCCGCCGGTCTATCCCCAGGAGGGAAAGAATGTGCGGCAGAACAGCATCGCTATGATGGAAAAGGATTATGAGCAGAAGCGGGCCGCTTATGAGAAGGCCTACGGCAAGCCGCTGACCTACGATTTCGAGGACAGCGACATCGCCGGGTGGATACCGGCGGCGGCCAGATAGAAAGAGGGAATTTCAGATATGCAGCCGAGTCATGAGGATTTGAGGCTTGGGATAGACGTTGGCTCCACCACGGTAAAGCTGGCCGTGGCGGAGGGCGGGAGCGGGAAAATGCTCTATTCCTGCTATTACCGCCACAACGCCCGCCAGGCGGAGACGGTGGAGCAGCTTTTGGGCCTGCTGGAGGAGCAATTTCCTGGCAGACGCTTTCGGGCGGCGGTGTGCGGCTCCGGCGGCAAGCCGGTGGCGGAGCGCCTTGGCGTCCATTACATACAGGAGGTGGTGGCAAACGCCGCCGCCGTAAGCACTTGGTATCCCCAGGCCCGCACCGCTATCGAGCTGGGCGGCCAGGATGCCAAGATTATTTTTTTCCACCTTGACGAAAAAACGGAGAAGCTGGTCGCCTCCGATATGCGTATGAACGGGAGCTGCGCCGGCGGCACCGGGGCCTTTATCGACGAGATCGCGAAGCTCCTGAACATCGAAACTACGGAGTTTGAATCTCTCGCAGCCAAGGGGACGACGGTTTTCGATATATCTGGCCGGTGCGGGGTTTTGCCAAAACGGACATCCAGCCCCTGCTGATTCAGGGGGCCTCCCATGAGGACGTGGCCCTCTCGGTCTTTCACGCCATTGCGAGGCAGACCATCGGTGGCCTGGCCCAGGGCCTTGAGATCGCCCCGCCGGTGGTGTTTGAGGGCGGGCCGCTCACCTTTAACCCCACCCTGATCCGGGTCTTTGGGGAGCGGCTTCAGCTCACGCCGGAGCAGGTCATCATCCCGGAGCACCCGGAAACCATTGTGGCCTTCGGCACCGCCATCGCCATTGACCGCATTTTCGCCCCCACAGACGACGAGTGCGCCATGCTGACCGCCGGGGAACTGCGGGAGCGGCTGAAAAGCACGGCGGCCACGGCTTCCGCCGTCAGTCACACAGCGGAGCCGTTTTTCAAATCAGCCCAGGAGCGGGACGCCTTTATGGCCCGCCATGACCGGGAGCTGCTGCCGGTGCAGGAGCCAACCGGCCAGGGGCCGTTACAGGTGTACCTTGGCATCGACTCCGGCAGTACTACCTCCAAGCTGGTGCTGCTGGACGAGGACGAGCGGGTCATTGACCGCTTTTACGCCAACAACAACGGGGAACCCCTGCGGGTGATAAAGGAGGGCCTGCTGGCCCTGGCAGATAAATACGAGGCCCTGGGCCGTCCCCTGGAAATCCTGGGTCTTGGCACCACGGGCTATGGGGAAAAGCTTTTTGCCCGCGCCCTGGGGGCGGATTATCATGTGGTGGAGACCGTGGCCCACGCCAAGGGCTGCTTGCAGTATTTCCCCGACGCCACCTTCCTGCTGGACATCGGCGGCCAGGACATGAAGGCCATCTGGCTGAACGACGGCATCATCACAAACATTATGCTGAACGAAGCCTGCTCCTCCGGCTGCGGCTCGTTTTTGGAAAACTTCGCCTCCAATCTGGGTATGCCGGTGGAGGAGATCGCCGCCGCGGCCTTCCGCTCGGAAAACCCCGCCTCCCTGGGGAGCCGCTGCACCGTGTTTATGAACAGCACTATTATAAACGAACAGAGGGACGGCAAGCTGCCGGACGACATTATGGCGGGACTGTGCCGGTCTATTATCGAGAACGTGTTCACAAAAGTTGTCCGCATTGCCAACAAGGATGAGCTGGGAGATCATGTGGTCGTCCAAGGCGGCACGTTCCGCAATCGGGCGGTTCTGCGGGCGCTGGAGGAATACCTGGGCCGGGAGGTTTCTCTGGCTCCCTATCCCGGCGAGATGGGCGCCTTGGGCGCGGCCCTTCTTGTGAAGCAGCAGGTGGAGCATGAGGGGTACGCCAACGGGGAATCCACCTCCTTTATAGGGCTGGACGGCCTGCGGGACTTTGACTATATCACCCGCAACGGCGACCGCTGCCCCGGCTGCGCCAACCATTGCAGCCGGACGGTCATGCTGTTTTCCACCGGCGGGGCCTGGGTCACGGGCAACCGCTGTGAGCGTGGGGCCACGGTGGACGACGAATACCCCGGTGAGAAGAAAACAGGAGAGAAGCCGTCCGCACCGCAGGAGGAGAAGAAGGCGGAGCCTGCCCCTGACCTGTTTCTCAGGCGGGAGAAAATGCTCTTTGAGCTGTACCCCTGTGAACCGGTTCGGGAAAAGCAGGGGCAGACCGTGGGATTGCCGCGCGTGCTGGAATTTTGGGACAGTATGCCCTTCTGGAGCACCTTCTTCCGCGCCCTGGGATATGACACGAAATTCTCCCACCCCAGCGGGCGAAAGCTCTACGAGCAGGGGATCACCTATGTGGCCTCGGACACCATTTGTTTCCCGGCCAAGCTGGCCCACGGTCATGTGATGGACTTGGCGGAGCAGGGAGTAGACCGCATTTTCATGCCCTATGTCATGCATATGCCCCCGGAGGGGAAGGATAAGCTCAGCCCCTACGTCTGCTCCGTGGTCATGGGCTATCCCATGGTGGTGCGAAATTCCCAGAACCCGGAGGAGCGGTATCACATCCCCTTCGACACTCCTGTGTTCCACTGGTTCACGGAGAAGGACAGGGAAAAGCAGATATGCCGCTACGCTGTGGAGACCCTGGGGGCCAGCGAAAAGCAGGCGGAGGCCGCGTTTGCCCAGGGGAGAGAGGCCCTGCGCTCCTTCCGCCAGACCCTGCGGGACGAGGCGGCGCAGATTTTGGATACAGTCCGGCGGGAGAACAGCTTTGCCGTCGTTCTGGCTGGAAGGCCCTATCATTCAGATTCCTTCGTCTGCCACGGACTTTCCAAGCTGTTCGCGAACCAGGGCATTCCCGTCCTGCCGGTGGACAGTCTGCCGGGGCTTGAAAAGGTGGATCTGCACAACACCCGCATCGAGATAACGAACGACTTCCACACCCGTATGCTTGGCGGGGCCATGATTGCCGCGAGAGAGGAGCATTTGGAATATGTCCAGCTCGTCAGCTTTGGCTGCGGCCATGACGCGGTGCTGTCGGATGAGATTATCCGAATACTGACGGAGAGCGGACAGAAATCCCCTCTTGTCCTGAAGCTGGACGAGAGCGACGCCGCAGGCTCCCTGGCTATCCGGGTGCAGTCCTTCATTGAGACCGTCCATATCCGCCGCAAGCTGGCGGAGGAGCGACAGGCCGCCGGGGTTACGATTGCCCCCGCCGCCTCCGAGCCGCTGACGGCCAGTGGGAACACCGGCGGCGTCCGGCTCCGCCGCCGTCGGAGCCAGGCCACTGACCCGGCGCTCCAGGTCTATCAAAGCCCATATTTCCGGGAGCTGCCCCCGCCAAGTCCCGCAAAATTTCTGCCCGGGGACAAGAAGAAGCGGACGCTGCTCCTGCCGAACATCACAGGGGAGGCGGCGGTGCTGTTGTGCGCCCTGCTGGAAAAGGAAAATTACATTGTGAAGTCCGTTCCTGTCGGCGGCCTGGAACAGATACGCCTTGGAAAAAAATATGTCCATAACGACATCTGTTTCCCCGCCCAGATGGTCATCGGCGAGCTTATCGGTGAGCTGAAACGGGGCAACTATAACCAGGACGAGGTGGCCGTTGGCATAGTGAAATTCCAGTGCGACTGCCGGATGTCCCACTATGCCGGGCTGCTGCGGAAGGGGCTGGACGCCGCCGGGTTTGACGGGGTGCCGGTGCTGACCACGGATGTGAACGACACAAAGGATATGCACCCCGGCGTGGCCCTGCTGGGCCTGAGCGCCGTGCTGGGGGCGGTGTGGGGCTTTATGATGCTGGACATCATGACGGAGATCGTCCGCAAAATCCGGCCCTACGAGGTAAACCCCGGGGAGACGAACCGGGTCTATCACCAGTGTGTGGAGAAGGTGTCCCAGGCGCTGAAGGAGGGCATATCCCCCGCCCGGCGGGCGTTTGAAGGCTGCATTGACGACTTGGCGGCCATCCCTTATGACCGCTCGCAGCTAAAGCCCCGCGTATTCGTCACAGGGGAGCTTCTTGTCACCTATCACCCCGGCTCCAACTTCCATATTGAGGAATATATCGAGCAAAACGGCATGGAGACTGTGTTCCCGCGTATCACCGACCAGCTTCGGAAGGATTTCCAGGCCACTGGGGCGGAGATTAAGGATTGCCACGCCAATATACCCCCCTATCCCTTCCTGGTCAACGGGCTGTTTGATTATGTGCAGCGCTCCCTGGAAAAGGTGGCGGCCCGGCATCCCCTGTTTGAAAAGGGCCACTCCCCGAAGGAGATGTATGACGGCATAAGCGACATCATCCCGGAGACACTGAGCTGCGGCGAGGGCTGGCTGATGGCGGCGGAAATCGCCCGATATGCCGAGGAGGGCGTCAGGAGCTTTATCATTCTTCAGCCGTTCGGCTGCCTGCCGAATCACATCTGTGGCCGTGGCACCATCAAGAAGCTGAAGGCCCGTTACCCGGACATCCAAATACTTCCCCTCGACCTTGACCCGGACACGAGCTTTGCCAACGTGGAAAACCGACTGCAAATGCTAATCATGAACCATTAATATAAAAAAGGCCCAATCTTAGGATTGAGCCTTTTTATATGCTGCCTGATGCGCCCTGTGTGGGCGCATTAGGACAGCGTGAGAATTATTCGGTTTAATACCTGATATTACGAAGCCTCGCCGGAAGCGGTGGTTTCGAGGGGGGAGATGGTCAGCGTGCCGTCCTCGTTTTCGGTGATAACGCCGTTGATGGTGCAGCCGTCGTTGATGATAAGCTCGGACACCACAGACGTTTCCGTGACGTTCCAGACGGAGCCGTTGGCCAGCGTGATTTCCACGCCCCAGACGGTTTCATAGCCGTCCTCGTTGAGGATGTACTCACCGTCGAACTCCGCCTCGCAGAGCGCGTTCCAGTCCTCGCAGGTGTTGGAATAGATAGCTCCGGTCAGGGTGGTGTTGTCGAGATACAGACGCATGGCCCGCTGATAGTCGTCGTTCACGATGTCGCCGGTCACGTCCATATCCCGCAGGGTGATGTCGCTGCCAAGAGCCTCGTCGCCGTCGGCGATATTGTTCACATTGGAGTCGTTATTGATGACCGCGTGGATAAGCACGCCGCTCCAGCTTTCCATCTCCACGCCCACCAGCAGAATGTTGGCCTGGGTGGATTTGGTGACGATGCAGGCGCCGGCATAGTTCAGCTCATAGGCGTCCAGGCTCTCCACGCCGCCGTCGATCAGGCTTTCATCGGTGGAGAGGGTGCCGCCGTTCATATAAAGGGTGCCCTTGCGGGTGTTGCCCGCGCCGGAACCGCCCTGGTCGGGCATATGGAACTGGACAGCGGTAGCGCCGCCGGAGATAACGCTCTCCATCACGTCGCCCTCCTCGGTCTCATAGTCCTGCCAGCTCAGAGCGCGGTCGCCGGATTTATCCATAATGGCCCGCAGCGTGGCGGAGTCGTCAGTGCAGTCGCTGGATACGGCATATATCTCGCCGTCGTTGGAGGCGACGATGCCGTCGGAGCTGCCCATGACGGTGCTGCCGTACAGGAACAGATGGCAGCTAGTGTCGGCATAAGCGCCGTAGCCGCCCTGGCTGAGACCCAGACTGCGATAGGCCACCAGGTCAAGGCTGACGCGGGCGGAGTCTGTGCTCCATGCGCCCCAGGTGTGGGACACGATGGCGGAATCGTAGAGATAGGTAATGCTCTTGCCCTGGGGCTGAATGCCGCGGGCGCGGTTGCCGGTGCTGGTGACGGTGATGGTGTCCTCCGCCTGCTCCTCCGGGCCGCCCAGGGTTTCCAGCAGGGAGCCGGTGATGACGACGACAGGCTCCTCGCTGCCCTGGCTCATGCCGCCCGCGCCGGGGCCGGCGACAGTGGTGCCGCCCACTACGTCAGAATACAGGGCGCTGCGGGCCGTGCCGGAGGCCAGAACCAGCGTGTTCGCAATATTCAGATAGGTATAGCCCTTGGCGGAAATGACCGGGGAGCAGGAGTCCGCCTCGTCCCCGTCGCCCAGAACGACGGCGGAATCAAAGCCCTCCACGCCCAGGGCCTCCAGCCACTGCGCGGCAATCTCGGTCACGTCGTATTCATCCAGCGCCACATTGACCCCGTCGCCGCCAATGGTATAAAACGCGCCGGTGTCCTCGCTCAGCTCGGAGTAATACAAGGCGGCCTGAGAGTCGTCGGAGGTCATCAGAAAGCCGGAAATGCCGGTTTCCGTCTGCTCGCCGCCGTCAAAGAAGGTCAGGTCGATGCCCTCCGTCTGCTCCTGGGTCTCGTCCTCGCCCTCGTCCGTGATGACGATGACGGCGATGGGGCCGGTTTCCTCCTCTGTTTCTTCTGCGGCTTCGGCGGAGGCGTCAGCCGTCTCTCCGCTTGCCTCGTCAGAGGCCAGCGCGGGCGCTGCCAGGGCCACAAGCATCATTATGGCCAGCAGCAGGGATAACAGTTTCTTCATATTTTTTCTCCTTTCAAATTTTTGGCTGGTAAAAAGCGAGGGAACCGCAGATCGAATAACGCGGTGCGGTCATTGGATCGTGGTTCCCTAAAGTATTTGGTGGCGTATGCTGTCAGGCAGTGGGCATCTCGCCGGAGGCTTCGCCGGATGCCTCGCCGGAGGCGGATGCATCCGCAGCAGCGCCGGCATCGGTGGTCGTGGTGTCAGCGGCGGCGGCTCCTCCGGAGGCTGTGCCGGACATTTCGGCGGAAGCGCCGGTGTCGGTGGCGGCCTGAGCGGTGGGGGTGGATGCCGCGCTGGCTGTGGCAGTGGGCTTCGGCGTGGCGCTGCCGGCGGCGGCTGCCGCTGCCGCGCCCGCGGTGTCGATGTCCACATAGCTGCCGGAGCAGCCGGCTAGCAGGCCGAGGGCCAGCACCAGAGCGAGGATGAGGCACAAAGTGCGTGTGGGATGTTTCATTGTTAACTCCTTTCTGTGCGAAACCGTAACGTAGATATTTTCACAAGATTAAGGTCATTATAGCATACTTTTTTTCCGTTGACAATCATAAATAACACAGATGTCTTTATGAGTTTTGTAATCTTTCCAAAATTTTTCCAAACTTTTTCGATGTGAGAGAAAATTTTTAGTTGACAAAATCTTTCACGTGTTTTAAAATTATTATAGGATTTTCCGGAAAGGGGCTTGACAGGAATGCTGCAC
>JAJBVW010000110.1:4815-8694 GCA_020866945.1 Oscillospiraceae bacterium | reverse complement strand
AGCATCATCACGACCATGATGAGCATGACCATGAGCATCATCACGACCATGATGACCATGAGCATGAGCATCACCACGACCACGAGCATCATCACCACCATCACCATCACGGCCACGACGCGGACGAGGTGTTCCAGAGCTGGGGCGTGGAGACCGCGAAGACCTATTCGGCGGAGGACATCAGCGCTATCCTGGACAAGCTCACCGACGAGGCGGCCTATGGCTTCGTGGTGCGGGCCAAGGGCTATGTGGCCGGACCGGACGGCCAGTGGGTTCACTTTGACTACACCCCCGGCGAGAAGGACATACGCACCGGCGCGGCCAATGTGGCCGGGCGGCTGTGCGTTATCGGCGCGAACCTGAACGAGGCCGCCGTGAAGGAGCTGTTCGGCCTGTGAAAGAGGTTCCCGTCTATCTGTTCACCGGCTTTCTGGAGGCCGGAAAGACCAAATTCATCCAGGAGACGCTGGAGGATCCGCGCTTCAATAACGGCGAACGCACCCTTCTGCTGCTGTGCGAGGAGGGCATAGAGGAATACGACCCCTCCACATTTTCCAGCGGCAGCGTCTATATCGAGACCATTGATAATGAGACGGAGCTGGAGCCGAAGGCGCTGGAAAAAATGCTCCAGAGCTACAAGGCCCAGCGGGTGCTGGTGGAGTATAACGGGATGTGGCTGCTGGACACGCTGTATCAGCAGATGCCGCAAAACTGGGTGATCGCGCAGGAGTTTCTGTTCTGCGACGCCAACACCTTCCTGTCCTACAACGCCAATATGCGCCAGCTCGTATATGACAAGCTGCGCAGCTGCGAGCTGGTGGTGTTCAACCGCTGCGGCCCGGACATCGACCGTATGTCCCTGCACAAGATTGTCCGCGCGGCCAGCCGCCGGACGGACATCGCCTATGAAAAGCCGGACGGGTCTGTGGAATATGATGAAATCGAAGACCCCCTGCCCTTCGACCTGGAGGCCCCGGTGGTGGACATTGCCGACAGGGATTATGCGCTGTTTTACTCCGACCTCTCGAACGAGATGGGAAAATACGAGGGCAAGACCCTGCGCTATAAGGGCCTCGTGGCGAAAAGCGCCCGCCTGCCGGACGACACGTTTGTCTTTGGCCGGCAGATGATGGCCTGCTGCGCGAACGACATCCAGTTCGCCGGCCTCATATGCCGCTGGCCGGAGGCCAAGACCCTCGCCAAGGGCGAATGGGTCGTGATAACCGCCGAGGTGAGCATCAAATGGCACAAGGGCTACGGCAAACGCGGCCCCGTCCTCACCGCCACCCACATAGAGCACTGCGAAAAACCCGAGGAGCCGGTGGCTGTGTTCTATTGATAGAAATGATATAATAAAAATCGTCTATATGCGGAATATAGGCGATTTTTTTGTTGTCAGAACGGTAGCTATAAAAGCGCGTTGTCAAACAGGGAAGCCTGTCTGTTTTCGTAAAGCAGGTTATTTTGGCTGCCGGTCACAGTATAATTTGTGAGCAGCGCTTCCACAACGGGATTCCTGTTGGCTTCTTTGGCCCCAACGTGATAAAAATGGTCGTGGGTTATCTTCATGCAGCCGCCCCACAGCAGCGATATATAGCTGTTGCTTCTGTATTTATTGTGGTCCCATGTTGAAATCATAAACTTCGCATTGGTTTGCATCAGCGCATTGCGCAGCGCGGTTTCATCCCGCTCATCCCAGCTGTCATAATAGTCAACGTGCCGCCCAATATACGGCGGGTCACAATAAATGAAGTCATTTTTGGCGGCCATGCCAATCGTTTCCTCAAAGGACTGGCAAAGAAATTCCCATGAATTTCGCTGAATCAGGCTCTCAACATTGGCAACCTGATTGACTATTTTTGTGATATAAGCCTTTGAAAATCTCTTGGGCTTATGGCCATATGGAACATTAAATTCATAGTCCTTATTGAAGCGAATCATGCCGTTAAAGCACGACCTGTTCAGAAACAGAAAATCCAATGGGTCGTGCTCCTTATTAAACCGCGTTCGCACGGTATAATAATACGCGTCATCCCCCTGCTCCAATTTCTTCCCTTCCTCCTCCAGAAAGGCTCGAACGGTATAGGGTGTGACTGCGCCCAATTTGATTTGATTATAAAACGCTATAATATGCGGGTTTGTGTCGGCAAATATGGCGTAGTGCGGCTCAACATTAAAGCCGACAACGCCCGAACCCATGAAGGGTTCAATCCAGACTGAATCGCGCTCCATGACAACATTTTGCCGTATAAGCGGAACCAGCTTTGTCTTGATGCCCTGTATTTTAATCGGCGGCACAAGCACCTTTTCCGTCATTGCTTTTCCCCTCTTGTCGCTCTGTGGTTATTCAGGGATTCGGACAATCCGCGATACCGCAGGTATTCAGCAAAGGTCGATATTTTTTTGCATTTTCCATCGACAATGGTTTCAATTTTTCCGTAATTCATCCAGTAGTCATCAAAAAGCTCTTCCCCGGCCTTCGCGAAAACGCCGTTGCCGCTCAAAATATCGGATATTTTTTGAATACTTCCTATATTGGCTGTATTGCCGCTGCCGGGTTTGTCGCTTGCAATCCTCCATTTTTCTTCCGCAAAGAACACAAAATCCTTTATCACAGCCGGGATGTTTTCAACCTCATCTATGGAATAAATATGCGTTTCCTCGTTTTTCCCTACATCGGCTCTCGTATATATAATTCCAAGGCAGAAGTGTCCGCTGTAATGGTTATATGGATATTGAATATTTTTTGCGCCGTCCCGTTCACTGAAATAGGTTCCATGGGAGCCAAGTGTAAAACCGTTGCAAAAATCAGGATTATTCGTGTCCCGATAGGTCGTTTTCAGGTCAACCTCAAATTTAATCTTCCGCTCCATCCTCGAAACCAACTTCTAGTCCGTGTAACAGTTCTGGCAGGATGCAAGCTCCAGGTCGTATCCGATTTCCTCCGCGAACGACAGAAAATGCGGAAACAGATGAAGCTCCAGGATTTTCGATATGACCTTTGTATCGGACGAAACTGCATAGATGTTTTGGAAAATATCTATAAATCCGCGAATCGTCCATTCATCGTTCGTCGCGATAAAATCCCCCAGGGTTGCGGCAAATTCCTTCAGGCAACGAGAAAAATCTATTTTTTCGGCTTCACATTTCATGTCTGGTCTCTTTTCTTTCTTCCGTTCTATCCTCCAGCCCCTCACTTCCCCACGCAGAAGCGGGAGAAGATGCCGTTGGTGACATCCTCGCGGACGGAGCGGCCGGTTAGTTCGGCCAGGGCGGAGAGGGCGCCTTCGGTTTCGGTCAGGACGGCGTCGGGGGGGAAGCCGTTTTCCAGGGTCTGCCGGGCGGCGCGGATATAGTCGAGCGCGCGGGTCACGGCGTCCGCCTGGCGGGGATTTGTGAGTATCTCCCCGGCGGGGACGGCGGTCTCCGGCGGGAACAGGGCGGCCACGGCCTTCTCCAGGGCGTCCAGGCCGGCACCGGTCTTGGCGCTGATGGGGATGGCCCCCGGCGGCGACCAGCGCTGCGGCAGGTCGGATTTGTTGCACAGGAGGACGGCGTGCGGCGCGTTTTCCGCCGCTTCCAGGACGGCCTTATCCTCCGCCGTCTGCGGGGCTGAGCCGTCGAACACGGCCAGGACGAGACCGGCCCCCTCCGCCGCCTGGCGGGCGCGGGCCACACCGAGGCGCTCCACGGGGTCGTCCGTCTCGCGGAGGCCGGCGGTATCCGCCATGCGCAGCAGCACGCCGCCCAGGACGGCCCGCTCCTCCACCGTGTCGCGGGTAGTGCCGGGGATGTCGGTGACGATGGCGCGGTCATAGCCAAGGATGGCGTTCAGGAGCGAGGATTTGCCCGCGTTGGGGCGGCCCACTATCGCGCAGG
>JAJBVW010000110.1:3439-4805 GCA_020866945.1 Oscillospiraceae bacterium | reverse complement strand
GGCACGCCGCTTTTCATGACGCTGCCCCGGCGGAACGTGGCCAGAAGGCGCTCCAGCTCCGCCTCCGCCGCCCGCAGAGTGCTGGAATAATTTTCCATCTCGAACGGCTCGATGTCCTCGTCCGGGTAGTCAATGACGGCGTGATAATGGGAGCAGATGGCGGCAAGGCTGTCATATATCCCGTCCGTCCGGCGGCGGATGGCTCCCTCCAGCTGGGCGGCGGCGTTTTCCGCGGCCTGCTCCGTCTCGGCGTCTATGAGGTCTATCACGGCCTCCGCCTGGGTCAGATCCATGCGGTGATTAAGAAAGGCCCGCCTGGTGAACTCCCCGGCCCTCGCCTGGCGCGCGCCGGCGGCAAAAAGGCTTTCGAGTCCAAGGCGCAGGACGACAGGGGAGCCATGACACTGCAATTCCGCGGTGTCCTCCCCTGTATAGCTGTTTGGCCCCCGGGATATGGTGGCAAGGCACTGGTCAAGCAGCGCGCCGCCTGGGGCCGCAAGGTTTCCCAACACAAGAAGGCGGTCTGGCCGCTGGGACATCGGCGCGCCCCGCAGGGGGGTGAATACCTTGTCCACCACAGTCAGGGCCGCCGGGCCGCTGATGCGTATGATGCCGATGGCGGACAGTCCGCTGCCGGTGGCGATGGCCGCGATGGTGTCAAAGGCGGCGGACTGTCCCCCCAAATCGGGATCCTGGCTCATTTCCGTTCTTCGTCCTTTTCAGAGAGGTGATAGGTCAGGACGAGCAGGCTGTCCGAGAAGTGGATATTTTCCACCAGCGCGCCGGAGTCGCCCACATCCAGCTCCTTGTTGGTGAAGTTCCAGATGGCGCGGATGCCGGCCCCGGTGATGTTTTCCGTAACGGCCTGGGCCATGTCCTTGGGAACGGTCAGGATGGCGATGTCCACCTTGTTTTCCCGGATGAAGTCGGCGACAGTCGCATAGTCATACACCGGAAAACCGGCAATGTCCGTGCCGATAAGCTCCGGCTTCACGTCGAAGGCGCCCAGGAAACGGTATCCCTCGATGATGAAGTCCAGGTTCTTTATGAGCGCGCCGCCAAGGTTGCCGGCGCCAACAAGAATGGCGGAATAGTCCTGGTATGTGCCCAGAATGTGTCCAATCTCCTTGCTAAGAGAATCGATGTTATAGCCATAGCCCTGCTGGCCAAATTCACCAAAGCAGGAGAAGTCCTGACGTATCTGGGACGGCGTCAGTCCCATCTGCTGACCCAGCTTTTCGGAGGAGATTCGTTTCTCTCCCTTCGCGGCCAGGTCTTCCAGCTTCCGCAGGTAGCGGGGCAGCCGGTGAATTACATTTTCAGAAATGTTTGAGCGTTTCAAGGCATTTCTCTCCTTTTCAAATTA
>JAJBVW010000110.1:0-3429 GCA_020866945.1 Oscillospiraceae bacterium | reverse complement strand
TTTTTTGTTCTTTTCTGGGCCAAGCGCGGCGCGAACCTCCCACAAATGACGGCCCGGCTCGCACTGTTATTCGGTTGCTTTATTAAAATAGCGAAAAATCGACGCACGGCGGGTCGGTTATTTTCACAGGAAACCTGGTTTATCATATGACACAGCAGCGATTATCCCATGCCTATATGCTCGTCGGGCCGGAAGGCCCGGCGCGGGACGAAGCGGCGCGGCGGCTGGCGGCGGCGATGGTCTGCACCGGCGACGAGCCGCCCTGCGGCCAATGCCGCGACTGCCGCAAGGCGTTTGCCGGCGTCCACCCGGACGTGACCGTCATCACCCGCCAGGAGGGGCCGGGCGGTCTGCGCCGGGAGATTCTGGTCGAGCAGATACGGCAGGCAGCGGCCAGCGCGGTCATCGCCCCGAACGAGGCCGCCCGCAAGGTATACGTGATAGCCGAGGCGGATCGCATGAACCGCCTTGCGCAGAACGCGCTCCTCAAGGTTTTGGAGGAGCCGCCGGGCCATGCGTGCTTCATTCTCTGCACGGCGGCAGCGGACGCGCTTCTGGACACCGTCCGCTCCCGGTGCGTCCGCGTGGACGAGTGGGAACGCACGGACGAGCGCTTCACGCCGGCCCCCCTCGCGGAGGGCTATCTCCAGGCGGCGGCGGGCGGCGATCGGGCAGAGCTTGTCGAGTTCTGTATGCTGCGCGCAAAGCTCTCGCGCGAGGAGACGGAGTCCTTTCTGGAGGACGTGCGGGACGCGCTGTGGGCCATTTTGTGCGGCCGGGCGGCAAACCCCGGCATGAGCCAGGACACATTGTTTGCATTGAACGCCCTGATGGAACGGGCGGAAGACTATCTGCGGCATAACGTGGCCCCAAAGCAAATATTTGGACTGCTCGCCGCAGAAACCTTGAGGTGAGACATGACAGAAGTAGTCAGTATAAAATTCAGAAACCGGGGCAAGCTGTATTTCTTTGCCCCCGGCAGCCTGACGCTCCAGCCGGGCGACAGCGTTATCGTATCGACCGCGAAGGGCATGGAGATGGGCAGCGTCATACAGGGGAACCATCTGGAGCCGAGCGAGAGGGTGGTGGCCCCCCTGCGCCCCGTTATCCGCAAGGCGACGGAGGACGATATGCGCGTGGAGGAGCTTTGCCGCCAGCGCGAAAGAGAAGCCTTCGGCATCTGCCGCCAGCGCATCGCCGCCCATGGGCTTGACATGAAGCTCGTGGACGTGGAGTGCAGCTTTGAGGGGAACAAAATCCTCTTTTTCTTCTCCAGCGACGAACGGGGGGATTTCCGGGAGCTGGTAAAAGACCTCGCGAGCGTGTTCCGCTGCCGCATCGAGCTGTGGCAGATAGGCGTCCGGGATGAGGCCCGTATGCTGGGCGGCCTGGGCATATGCGGCCGGCCCTTCTGCTGCAGGACGTTCATCGGCGAGTTCCAGCCCGTCTCCACGAAGATGGCCAAGACCCAGTCGCTGAGCCTGAACCCCACCAAAATATCCGGCGCGTGTGGACGGCTGATGTGCTGCCTGCGGTATGAGCAGGCGGCCTATGAGGAGCTTGTGAAGACCGTGCCGAAAAACGGGGCGTTTGTGGAGACCCCGGACGGCTACGGCAGCGTGACGCAGGTGAACATCCTGCGCCAGAACGTCCGCGTGAAGCTGGACGGCCCGGGCGACGACGCCATCCGCCAATACGACGCGGACGAGGTGGCCGCCGTGCCCGGCGGACGGCCCAGGGACGGCAGCGAGCCGCCTCATGTGCTGGTGGCAAAGCCGAAAAAGCCGAAGCCGGAGCCGGAAAACGAATGGGAAATGCCGGAGGTCATCCTGAACTCCCAAACCGAAGAGGAGAGCGCCGCATCCCAGAAGGAGCGCCGTTCCCGCAGGAGCGGCGACCGGCAGGAGCCTTCCGCCAATCGCCCGCCGCGCCAGAATAAATCACGGAAGAAAGGCTCCTATCCCCCGAAGGGCGACCGGCAGGGCCAGCAGGAGCGCCAGAATCAGAATCAGGGGCAGGACAAGCCCCGTCCCCAGAAAAGCAAGGGCTATAAGCCGCCCCAGTCCGGCCGGCAGCAGAATCAGGCGGCCCCCAATCAGGGACAGGCCCAGTCCCAGACCCAGCGCCAGAATCAGCGCCCCAAAAACCAGAAGCCCTACTATAAAAAGCGCCCGTATAAGCCCCGCCCCAAGACCCAGGACGGCGGCGGTGCGCCCAAAAAGGAGGACTGAGCATGGACAGCAAAAAGGACAGCGGCAGCACTCCCTCCCGCTACACCCCCTTCCAGCGGGCCACCGCCCTGATCCTAGCAGCAGCCGCCGCCGTGCAGATGGCAGCCGTCGCATTCGCGCGCCCGGGGAAGAAGAAATAGTGTCGTATAAAGTGAATGAGACCGCACGAGGACGTTCGTCCCCGCGCGGTCTTTTTTGGTCGTGGTGGTGTAACCTGATTTAGGTTGCGTGGAAGACCTCCGTTGGGAGCGTCTAAATTAGTGCTGGTTACAGGGGAACCTGCACCACGTTAGAGAGGTTCCCCGTGCGGCACGGGGGTTGACAAATTATAATCTTCTCTTGTCTTTTTTCTTAAATCTGGTATAATTAAATTTACAAAGGCCGAGGTTTTGGCCGGTATATCAACCGCTGACATCAAAAATACGTTTTGCGATGGAAGGGCCGATTCTTTTATTGTATGAAATGGGAGTCTCATTGTATCTTTATGTGGGTGTATTTGCGCCGTTCCATTTGGAGCGGCGCTTTTTTTGTTGGCCTGGAAAGGAAGGAACGCATATGACAGAGACACAGGAGACACGGGTGGTGCTGCTGGGGATTGTTGTGGACGAGCCGGATTCGGTGGAGGCGCTCAATCAGCTTTTGCATCAGTACAGCCGGTATATCATCGGGCGGATGGGTCTGCCCTATCGGGAGCGGCAGGTGAGCATCATCAGCGTGGTGCTGGACGCGCCGGGGGATGCGGTGTCCGCCCTGTCGGGGAAGATCGGACGGCTCAAGGGCGTGACCGCGAAGGCGGTCTATTCAAAGCTCCCCGGCGACAAGTGAGAGAGCTTATCGACCGGCTGGCTCAGGAGCACACGCTGGGCCGGCAGGAGTTTATCGACCTTCTGGAAAACCGGGACGCGGCGCTGGATGAATATCTCTTTCAGCGGGCGGCGGCGGTGCGGCAGGAGGTATTCGGAAAGCAGGTCTATCTGCGAGGGCTTATCGAGTTTACCAATTACTGCAAAAACGACTGCTACTACTGCGGCATCCGGCGGAGCAACCGCGAGGCCCAGCGCTACCGGCTGGGCGAGGAGGAGATCCTCGCCTGCTGCCGGGAGGGGTATGGGCTGGGGTTTCGCACCTTTGTATTGCAGGGGGGCGAGGATCCGTATTTCACCACGGCGCGAATGTGCGGTCTGGTGGGGGCGATAAA
>JAJBVW010000163.1:8114-8698 GCA_020866945.1 Oscillospiraceae bacterium | reverse complement strand
GTCATGCGGTTTGTGGTATAGTGAATATAAAGAAAGGCACCTGCTGGTAACAGATGCCCTTCGGGGACTGCCGATAGACGGTTAGCCGCAAGTCAATTAGTTATTAGAAATAACCGCTCAGCTTCGCAGGCTTGGGGCGGTTATTTCTTTGTGTGTATTAATTCAATGACCACAGGCACAATGATTGCAATAATCATCAGTACAACTGAGGTTATCTCATAACCACTCATGCGACCACCTCCTTTATTAGGAGGGGCGCAGCCCCTCCTAAGAGGGCTACCCGCCTCCCATCCTGGTAGTCCTTGCTTGACAGAATACCATAAAACGATAGAAATGTCCATAAAAATACACCCTTGCAGGCCGTCCAGAGGGTATGAAAGGGATGGCCTCCCAAACGGAAAAATTTTTATTTTTCGGGAACCTTTTTTCCTTTCCCTCGTCTAATAGACAGACACAATACAAAATACGTATCCGAAAGGAGAGGTTATGATGAAACGGTTGCTTTGTCTTATTCTGGCCCTGATGATGGCCTTTGCCCTCAGCGCCTCCTCCTGGGCGGAGGTGTAGATCGTGGAGGTGGAAGA
>JAJBVW010000163.1:0-8104 GCA_020866945.1 Oscillospiraceae bacterium | reverse complement strand
AAGAGGCGCCCGCCGAATCCGGGGCGGGGCGGCAATCCACCCTGTCCGACGTGACATTGGCGGGGAAGAACACGCTGGGTATATCCGATGACTACACGGAGTTTTATAGCAGCTACAGCGACGATATTCTCCCCCAGTGGTATCTGACCTGGTCAGGCGACACGGAGCAGATCTCCGTCACCGCCAGCACGGAGGGGCTGGTGCTGGACGTGTACCGCTGGAACACTACGGACAGCTATGACAGCTTCTATGGCTTTGACGCCGCCTTCCCGGCCATCGGCCAGGAGGAGGCCCGCGCCCAGGCGGAGGACTGGCTCGCCCGGCTTCTGGACGGGGACGAGACCGCCCGCATTGACAGCGTCCGCACCTCCCTGGGGACGGACGGCTATTACCGCTTTTCCGGCACCATTCTGATAAACGGGCTGGAAAGCCCCATCACCTTCTCCCTCAGCATCGACGGGGACGGGCTATACAGCTACTACCGCAGCGACGAGTATGACCCCTATGTGGGGGACACCCCGGAGGCCCAGGCGGACATCACCCAGGCCCAGGCCGCCGCAGAGCTGGCGGACGCGGTGGAGCTGGAGCTTTACTATGTCACGGATGATGACGGCGTGGCCTGGCTCCAATACGTCCCCTGCGGGCCGGACATGGTGGTGGACGCCCTGACCGGGGAGGCGGTGGATATGGACGCCCTGTACGCCTCCCTCTCCGCCGTCAATTCCAGCCGCTCCACCATGGCCTATGCCGCTGACACGGTGGCGGAGGAGGAGACGGCGGACGCCGGGGGCCTTACGGAGGTGGAGCTTGCCTCCATCGCCAACTACAGGGAGGCCATGAGCCAGGCGGAGCTGGATGCGGCCCTCCGGGCCGTGGAGACCCTGGGCCTGGCCGACGGGTACACCCTGCAATCCTGCTCCTACAGCATGGACAGCGACACGGGGGACGTCACCGCCTCCCTGCGGTATACGGCGGAGGTGACAGAGGAGCGGCTTTTCGGCTACTCCCTGGAGGAGTTTCAGGAGTACCAGTCCTATGGCTACAGCCTGACCGCCTCCAAATATATCACCATGAACGCCAAGACCGGGCAGATCACCTACGTTTACACCAGCTATCCCCTCTATGAGGAGGACGAGGACGCCCAGATGGACGAGGCTGAGCAGCAAGCCGCGGCGGAGGCGTTCCTGACCAGCGTTGCCGGGGAGATGTTCGGGGAGAGCGGTCTCTGCACCCTGAGCGGCTATGAGGCGAAAAGCGGCTACACCTACGCCCGGCTCCATGACGGGTATTTCTACCCGGAAAATTACCTCTATGTCACCGTAAACCCAGCCACCGGCACCATAGACCGATATGACTATGTCTGGGATAAGGAGACCGAGTTTGCCGATTCCCAGGGCATTGTGGATGAGGAGACGGCCACCGCTGCCTATGTGGACACCCTGGAGGTGACGCTGGGCTATGTGGCCTGGCCCCTGGCTATCGAGGACGCGGAGGACGAGACCCTGGCCCGCTGGGCGGAGTGGGGCTACGACTATGTGCAGACCCTGCGCCTGGCCTGGTATTTTAACGGCGTGGACAGCATCGACGGCATCGACGCCCTGACCGGCCAACCGGTGGGGGAGGACAGCAGCGACACCGGGGACTATGCCTATGACGACCTGGAGGGCGTGGCCCAGGGGGAGTTGATTCAGGCCCTGGCCCAGGCGGGCATTGGCTTTTCCGGCGGCTCCTTCCAGCCGGAGGCAGCGCTGACCCAGCGGGACGCCCTGGTTCTGCTGATTCAGGCCAACGGCTCCACCCCCAGCCTGACAGACGATGAGCGCCTTCAGCGCCAGGCGGTAAACGCGGGATTCATCACCGCTGGGGAGTTTGACCCGGACAAGACTGTCACCCGGATGGAGTTTCTCACCATGCTCATCGGGGCCTCCCGCTACGGGGACGCCGCGGAGCTGACCGGCGTCTGGGCCAGCGGCTTCACCGACGTGGACGAGGCCGACGAGGGCTTTGCCGCCGTCGCCAAAGCGCTGGGCCTTGCCGACGGCGACGCCCTCCGCCCGGGCGACCCCTGCACCCGCGCCGAAGCGGCGGAAATCCTGTATCGGTTCATGAGCCGGTAAGGGGAAAAAGGCCCGCCGGGCCTCTGATAAAACGTAATTACGAACAAGAAACCCGCCGCTTGACAAAGGCGGCGGGTGGGCTTATAATAAAAACAAGAGGGACGGTCTGTTCGCACCAGACCCGGTCAACCTCCAATTTGATATGTCCTTGAGAAATTGCCGGTTCTTTCGCTATTAGGGCCGGTTACACCCATCCCCAGCGGGCCATGCGGTCTGCCGGGGATGGTTTTTTGTATATATGGAATCTTTACCGCTTCTCCCGCAGGAGATCGTTTTTGATGTTCCAGAGCTTCTGGGACAGGTCTACATAGTAGTGGTGGGGGTTCTCGAAGCGCTGTATCTCCTCCCAGAGGGAGTCTACCTGCTGGGCGCAGTAGGCCTTTATCTCCTGGAGGGCGGGACGGCGGTAGACAAGCTCCCCGTGCTGGAAGATCGGCTCCAGAAGCTGGCGGGCGGTGAAGTCGGTCAGCTCCTTTTCCTTCCAGGTGGCGTCCGGGTCGAAGATGGTCAGGGGCTTTGTGTCGTCCACCGTCTCGTCGTAGACACATAGGTAATCCGCCATGGCCTTGCCCGTGTCCCGGCCATAGAAGCGATAGAGCTTTTTGAAGTGGGGGTTGGTAATTTTATCCAGGTTTTCGCTGATTTTGATTTTCGGGATGATGTTCCCCGCCTCGTCCTCCACGGCGGCCAGCTTATACACCCCGCCGAACACCGGCTCGCTGCGGGCGGTGATCAGGCGCTCGCCCACGCCGAAGGTGTCGATACAGGCCCCCTGGCTGATGAGATCCTGAATGAGGTACTCGTCCAGGGCGTTGGAGCAGGTGATGGTGCATTCCGTCCAGCCCGCCTCGTCCAGCATTTTCCGGGCCTTCCGGGTCAGATAGGCCAGGTCGCCGGAATCCAGGCGGATGCCGCATTTGGTGATGCCCTGGGGCTTCAAAATCTCATTGAAGGCCCGGATGGCGTTGGGAACGCCGCTTTGCAGGGTGTTGTAGGTGTCCACCAGCAGGGTCGCGTTGGTGGGATAGGTGCGGCAGTAGGCCCGGAAGGCGTCCAGCTCCGTGTCGAACATCTGCACCCAGGCGTGGGCCATGGTGCCGCCGGCGGGAACGCCGAAAAGCTGGTCGGACAGGGCGCAGGCCGTTCCCGCGCAGCCGCCGATATAGGCGGCTCTGGCCCCCAGGATGGCAGCGTCGGAGCCTTGGGCGCGGCGGGAGCCAAACTCCAGCACCGTCCGTCCCTGGGCGGCCCGGACAATGCGGTTGGCCTTGGTGGCGATAAGGCTCTGGTGGTTCAGGGCGCAGAGCATATAGGTCTCCAGAAGCTGCGCCTGGATGGCGGGGGCGCGAACAACCAGAATCGGCTCCCGGGGGAACACCGGCGTTCCCTCCGGCACGGCCCAGATGTCCCCGGTGAAGTGGAAATTGGCAAGATAGGTCAGAAATTCCTCCGAGAATATACCCCGGCCCCGGAGATAGGCGATATCCTCCGGCCCGAAGTGGAGATCCTGGATGTAGTCGATGACCTGCTCCAGACCGGCGGCGATGGCAAACCCGCCCCCGTCCGGCACGGTGCGGAAGAACAGGTCAAAGTAGGTTATCCTGTCCCCCATCCCGCTGGCCAGGTAGCCGTTTCCCATGGTCAGCTCATAGAAATCGCACAGCATGGTCAGGTTTAAGCCCTTTTGTTCTCGCATTTGTCTGTCCTCTTTCATTTTTTGTAATATTGATTACTTATTATACCGTTGATTTGCGCGGAAAGCAAATATATAATATAGAGGAATACCGTCCCTTTTATCATGGGATAGTATCATTATAACCAACGCGGAACACAAGAAAAAGCGAGAAGGAGTTCAGTTAGATTATGGAGCTTACCATAGAACGGCAGCACGAGCTGGAGCGGCTTTGCCGCCAGTTCCGGCGGGACGTGCTGACCGCCATCCACAAGGCTCAGTCCGGCCATCCCGGCGGGAGCCTTTCCGTGTGCGAGATACTGACGCTGCTGTATCAGCACCGCATGAACATTCCCTCCCCGGAGGATCCCAACCGGGACAGGCTGGTGCTGTGCAAGGGCCATGCGGCTCCCATGCTGTATCGGAATCTGGAGGAGCTTGGCATCCTGCCCAAGGGCTGCATGGACGGCCTGCGGCAGTTCGGCTCGCCCTTGCAGGGCCACCCCGCCATCCACACGCCGGGGATTGATATGCCCTCCGGCCCGCTCGGCATCGGCCTTGCCGCCGCCCAGGGCATGGCCATCGGCCTGCGCCTGAATCACTCCCCCGCGAGAGTATACGCCGTTTTGGGCGACGGGGAGCTGGACGAGGGGGCCGTTTGGGAGGCCGCCGCCTCCGCCCCGAAATACCGGCTGGACAACCTCTGCGCCGTGGTGGACTATAACAAGGTGCAGCTGGACGGCACAACGGAGGAGATCATGCCCCTGCGGGATTTGGAGGCCAAGTGGACGGCCTTCGGCTGGCACACCGTCCGGGTGGACGGCCATGACCTGCGGGCCTTAAACAAGGCCTTCGACGCGGCGGAGGCCACCAAGGGCAAGCCCACCGTTATCATAGCAGATACCATAAAGGGCAAGGGCGTCTCCTTCATGGAGGGGCAGGCCGGGTGGCACGGCAAGGCCATCGACCCGGACAGCTACGCCCAGGCCATGACAGAGCTGGAGGAGGTGCGCTCATGAGCAAGGCCATACGGGATATTTACGGCGAGACCCTGGTAGAGCTGGGGGCCGAGAATGAAAACATCGTGGTGCTGGACGCCGACCTGTCCGGCTCCACCAGATCCAAGATGTTCGGGCAGAAATACCCTGACCGCTTCTTCAACATGGGCATCGCGGAGTCGGACATGGTGTCCTGCGCCGCCGGACTGGCCTCCGTGGGGAAAATCCCCTTTGTGAACACCTTCACCGTGTTCCTCACCACCCTGGGCCTTATCGCCACCCGCGCCCAGGTGTGCTATGGGGAGCTGAACGTGAAGCTGGCGGGGGGCTACTGCGGGATGTCGGACGCCCTGGACGGGGCCACCCACCACGCCACGGAGGACATCGCCGTTATGCGCTCCCTGCCCAATATGCAGGTCATCGTTCCCGCCGACCCGGCCTCCTGCCGGTGGGCGGTGCGGTATGCGGCGGCCCATCAGGGGCCGGTGTACCTGCGGCTGAGCCGGGAGACGTACCCCGACCTGTACCCCGCCGGAACCACCTTCCAGCCGGGGGAGGGGAAGATCGTCCGTCCGGGGACGGACTGCACCGTGTTCGCCATCGGCATCATGGTGCATAAGGCCCTGGAGGCGGCGGAGCTGCTGGCCCCCCAGGGCATCAGCCTGGAGGTCATCGACCTGGTCAGCGTAAAGCCCATCGACCGGGCGCTGATTCTGGAGAGCGCCGCCCGCACGGGCGCGGTGGTCTGCGCCGAGGAGCATCAGATCTATGGCGGCGCGGGCAGCGCCGTGGCAGAGGTGCTGGCCTGGGGCGGCGTGGGCGCGCCCACGGAGTTTGTCGGCATACAGGACACCTTCACCGAGACCGGCAAATATGCGAGCCTTCTGACCGCCTACGGCCTGGATGCTCCGGCGGTGGTGCAGGCGGTGCAGCGGGCCGTGGCAAGAAAATGACCAGCTTTTTCTGTCCCGGCCGGACGGAGCTTTTAGGAAATCACACCGACCACCAAAAGGGCCGGGCCATGGCCGCCGCCATAGATCTTGGCATCACGGCCAGCGCCGCCCCCAATGGGACAGGGCTTATCCAGGTATACTCCCAGGGCTACGCTCCGGTGGAGATCTCTCTTAACAGGCTCTGGCCGGACGAGAAGGAGGCCGGAACCTCCGCCGCTCTGGTGCGCGGCGTGGCAGGCATTTTGAGCCAGAGCATGACTCTTCAGGGCTTCGTGGCCCATGTAGAGAGCGACATTCCTCCCGGACGGGGAATGTCCTCCTCTGCGGCATTTGCCGTGCTGATAGGTTATATCATGTCCTTTTATGCCGACAGCGGCCCCGCCGCGCCGGAGACGCTGGCCCGTGCAGCCCAGAAAGCGGAAAACCGCTGGTTCGGCAAGCCATGCGGTCTGATGGATCAGATGGCCTGCGCCATGGGCGGCGCGGTATATATGGATCTGCTGGAAAACAAATTCCTCCCCATCGCCTGCGATTTGGACGGGCTGGGCCTCGTGCTGTGCCTGACGGACACCGGCGGAAGCCATGCGGGAACGGAGGAGGTCTATGCCCAAATCAGCGAAGACATGACCCAGGTGGCCCGGCATTTTGGAGAGCCCTTTCTGGCCCAGGTGCGCCCGGCCGATTTTGACGCCGAATGGCCCCTGCATCAGGACGAGCTGCCCTGGATGCGGGCGCGGCATTTTTTCGACGAGACCCGGCGGGTATCCTCCATGGCGGACGCCCTGGGCCTCCAGGACGGGCAGCGGTGCATGGAGCTTATGAACCAGTCCGGCCGCAGCTCGGAGAGGCTGCTGCAAAACATCCAGACCGAGGGCCTCGGCTCGGAGCTTTCTCAGGGGCTTGACGCCTCGGCGCGGCTTCTGAAGGGCCGGGGCGCCTGGCGCGTACACGGCGGCGGCTTCGCCGGCTGCGTTCAGGCCCTGATGCCAGCGGCGGAGTTTCCTCGCTATCAGGCGTCCATGGATTTCCTGTTCGGCCAGGGCGCCTGCCAGCCCGTTCACATCAGCCCCAGAGGCGTAGGCGTCAAGGCCAGGGAACCCGCCCCCCAGCCGAGCGAACGATAAGATAATTTAATTTAAAATATCCAACAACGCACGGTAAAAATTTTATCTGCCAGTTCTACAATCCAGACTATCCGATTATGCAGACCAAAGAATTAAATCAGACACCCCAAAATTGAGAGGCTCCGACAATCCCGGGCGAGGGAGTTTTTTCGCTGGCTAGGCGCGGCGACGCAGGCGTACATCAGTACGTCAAGGAGCCGCAACGACGTCCAGCGGACAAAAGACCCGCCGCAGTTCGTAACAACAGAGGCCATATCAAAACCATCAGGTTTCGATATGGCCTTTTCTTATCGACCGGCGTATTGCTGCTGCACGTGCCTCAAAAATTCCTCGGCGACGTGGGACAGCCGCCGGCTTTTGTCCCAGATGAGAACATAGGAGGCCCGCACCTCCGGGTTTACCAGGCGCTTGACGCACACGGAGGGGTCGGCCCCTATGTCGGCAGAGGCGGGATAGATGGTAATGCCCACGTTCCGCCGGGTCAGCTCATAGGCATTCAGCATATGGGACATCCGGCAGCGGATGTTCAGCACCCCCTCGTCGGATTCCGTCCAGCCAAGAATCTCCTGCAATCTGGACTCCCGCGAGGGGATAATCAGGTCATACTGCGTGACGCGCTGAAAATCCACCGTGTCCCCCGGCTCCGCAGCCAGCGGGCAGGCGCTGGGAATCATGGCAACCCACGGCTCCGAATAGACGGGAACCGCGTTGACGCCCTCCGCGTTGTGCGGCTCCACGATGACCGCAAGGTCGCAAAGCCCCTTCATGAGCCGGTTTATCACGTCGTCAGAGCTGCCGTTCCAGAGGTTATAGGTGACATAGGGATTTTCCTTTTGAAACCCGGCAATCCACTGCGCAAACAGCGCGGGAGCGTGTCCCTCCACAGAGGCAAGATACAGCGTTCCATGCAGGCCGGTCTGAACCTCCCTTACATCCTCGGCGGATTTTTTCACCAAATCCAATACGCGCACAGCGTATTGCCGGAATATCTGACCCTCCTCCGTCAGCTGCAGGGCGTGCGGCTTTCGGATGAAAAGCTGCACCCCCAGCTCCTCCTCCAAATCCTTTATCTGCCGGCTCAGCGGCGGCTGAGCAATGCACAGCTTCTCCGCCGCCCGCGTAAAATTCATCTCCTCTGCCACTGCCAGGAAGTACCGAATGTGCCGCAGCTCCATGGGCTGTCCCTCCTATAATCATACACAAAAGGTATCGTGATGCGTTTATTATATGTATTTTACAA
>JAJBVW010000154.1:1586-8750 GCA_020866945.1 Oscillospiraceae bacterium | reverse complement strand
GCGCTGGAGGCGGTCATGGAGGGCCGTCAGACCTTCCTGGGCGAACCGGGAGGCCGGCGGGTGCCGGTGACCGACCAGGAAAGCTCCCCAGCGGCGGCGGTGGCTGCGCCCATTTTGTCCGAGGGGGATGTGCTGGGATGTGTGGTGTTTCTGGAACGGGCGGACGGCGCCCGGGCCGGGGATGTGGAGGTCAAGCTGGCCGGTACCGTGGCCGGATTTCTGGGCAAGCAAATGGAAAGCTAAAGCCTGTTTGAAAAATAGAGATATGACCGGCGGCGAGAGTTTTTTTCGCGAGTCCAGGTGATTTTTCGGAACGCTTCATGTGTTGCGGGAAAAATCCATGCAGACTGGCGGAAAAAGCTCCGTCGCCCGGGGTGCATAAAACGGCGTGAAGCGGTCAAATATTATAGGGAGAGCCATGCGGGCAAACGGATGGGGAGGTGGGAGCGTATGGTCGCGCTGGAGTTGAAAAGCGCCGCCGCTACGGTCAGAGTGCATGACGACCTGTGCGGCGGATCGCCGGAGGAGCGGCTGCTGTGCCTGGAACGGCTGGTGGGGGAGACCCATAAGCGCCGGTATCTGGCAGAGCGGCAAAGCGTTATACAGGAGCCATGAACCAATCCAGCCAGTATTTGGCAGGCCCCGGCCCTTGCAGATGGGCCGGGGCGTTTTATATAATGGAGGCGTGGAAAGGAGAAACCTATGGAGCAGTATGCGAAGTATCTCCGAAAATCCCGCTTTGACCGGGATTACGCGGAGCTGAGCATCGAGGAGACGCTGAAGCGGCACGACGCCATCCTGGAAAAAATCGCTAGGGAGCGGGAGTATCACATTGCCAGAACCTATTATGAGGTAGTCTCCGGCGAGTCCATTGCCGCCAGGCCGGAGATACAGAAGCTGCTAGAGGAGGTCAGCGCCGGGCTTTACGCCGGCGTTCTGGTGGTGGATTTGGAACGGCTCGCCCGCGGCAACGGGGCGGATCAGGCGTATATCAGCCAGGTGTTTCAGTTTTCCGGTACCAAGATAATCACGCCTCAAAAGACCTATGACCCATCCAACGAATTTGACGAGGAATATTTTGAGTTCGGCCTGTTCATGTCCCGGCGGGAATACAAGACCATCAACCGCCGTCTGATACGCGGGCGGGACAGCTCCGCCGCCGAGGGGAAGTACACCGGCAGCATACCGCCCTATGGCTATAGCCGGGAAAAGCTGCCCGGGGAAAAGGGCTATACCCTGAAGCCCGCGCCGGACGAGGCCGAAAATGTGAGGCTGATTTTTCAGATGTTTCTAAACCACACGGGGACGAAAAGCATTGCCAATGCCTTAAATGCCCGAAAGGTTTCCACCCGGCACGGCGGGCCGTGGGACAGCTCCACTGTCCGCAATATTCTGTCAAACCCCGTTTACATGGGTAAGATACGCCGGGGCTGGCGGCAGCAGGTTAAGAGCCTGGAAAATGGCGCGGTTGTGCGCCGTATCCGCCAGAAGAAGGATATGGAGGACTATCACATCTATGAGGGGCTGCATCCGGCGTTGGTGTCGGAGGCAGATTTTTATGCTGTTCAGGCCCTGCGCCAGGAAAAGAAGCCCACGCCCCGCGTGAGGGAGAGCCTGGGCCTGCAAAATGCTTTCGCGGGATTACTGTACTGCGGCGTCTGTGGCCGCCGTATGGGGCGCACTACCGCTTCCCGTGCTCGCGGGAGAAGAGCGCGGCTGCGCTGTGAGGGCGGCGGGGCGTGCCCCACCGTCAGCGCGGATTATGATTTGGTGGAGCGGGCGGTCATCGACGCGCTGCGCGCCTGGCTGGAGGGCTACAGGGTCAGGGTGGATCTTTCGGATTTCTCCCGGGATATTGAGGACTGGGAGACCCGGCGCTCTCAGGCGCAGCGGGAGCTTGAACGACTGGATGCGCAGATGGAAAACGCCTGCCGCCTGGTGGAGCAGGAAGTCTATACTCCTGAGATTTTCCAACAGCGGAGGGAAAAGCTGGACGGGGAGATCGCCCAAGAGCGGACAGCGCTGGCTGAAGCCGAGGAAATGCTGGAACGGCTGCGGGCCGGCAGTAAATCCCAGGCAGAGCTTATTCCCCACACGGAGGCCCTGCTGGACAGCTACGACGCCATGACGAACCAAGAGCGCAACACCCTTTTAAAGGAGATTTTACAGCGCATCGAATACCGCCGGGAACCCGGCGGCCAGATAGAAATCGACCTATATCCTCGCCTGCCAAAGCGTTAATGGGCGGTATCATTGGTTTACCTATGTATTGGTAAACGACCCGACGCGGGGGTACGGCATATTTATAGAGACCATGCTGGAAGTGCAGCAGGCAGCGGCGTAAAATATGAAGCAAATCCCCCAGGCCAGCGCCCACAGAGACGCCGACTTGGGGGATTCGCATGGACGGGGTCAGATTGTCACCGATGCAGACTGTTTTATGCCACCAGCGTGTGCTTGAAAATGTGATGAAAATGGAATAATTTATGTCAATTTATTTCATGCTGTATCGAATTATTTCAATATAGTTGTTGCTTAATCTGTCAAAAAATGAAGTATTGGACAGTGCATTGACTCTTGCATACCAAAATAATCATATGTTATCCTTAAGGAGGATGACGGGTATGCAGCGTATTGAAATCAGTGGCTTTGCCGATGTTACTCGTGAGAAAAGCCTTGGGCTTGACAACGGAATAGACAGGCGTTACGATATAATTGTGATTAATCTGGCGTAAAAATCTTAAATATTTCGAGAAAAAGCACTACATAGCCATTTATATTAGAAAATATAGGAGAAGAAAACGATGAAATATCCGCACATATTCGCGCCGCTGACAATCAAGGGCGTGACATTTAAAAACCGGGTCATGGACGCGCCCAAGACCACGGACAGGACGGTGTTCCCCGGCGGAACGCCTACGCCGGAGTGCATCAACGGCTATGAGGTGCGGGCGCGGGGCGGGGTGTCCTGCGTCACCGTCACAGAGTCCTTCGTGGACGACGACCGCTCCGCCCGGCATGACCACACCATTGATTTCTATACCCCCAATAAGTCGGTCTATCACCAGGAGGCGTTGTTCGTTCTGGCAGAGAGCATCACCCGCCATGGGGCGGTGGCCTCAGTGGAGCTGAACCAAACCGGGGCGGTGAACCATCCGGCCACCATTAAGGATGGGAAAGACCCCTTCGGCCCCTCGGCTTTTGTCCGGGAGGACGGGATCCAGGTGGAGGAGATGACAGAGCAGGACATGGAGGAGGTGGCCTCCCACTTCGCGGCGGCGGCATTGGGGGCCAAGCTCGCCGGGTTCCAGATGGTCATGCTCCACGGCGGCCACGGCTGGCTTCTGGGGCAGTATATCTCCCCGCTGACCAACAAGCGGACGGACAAATACGGCGGCTCCATGGAAAACCGCGCCCGGTTCCCTCTGATGGTCATCGACCATATCCGCAAAGCCTGCGGAGAGGATTTCCTCATCGAGTACCGTATGTCCGGGGCCGAGCGGGTTCCCGGCGGTCTGGAGCTTTCCGAGGCGGTGGAGTTTGCGAAAATCATCCAGGACAAGGTGGACATCATCCACGTCACCTCCGGGATGTATCACAACCACGTGGAATCCAAGGCCTTCTCTAGCATTTACCACCCCCATGGGTGCAATCTGGACTTGGCGGCGGCCATCAAGGCGGCGGTGCATATTCCCGTTACCGCTGTGGGCGGCTTCAACAGCCCGGAGCAGATCGAGGAGGCCATCGCCTCCGGGAAGTGCGATTTTGTGGCCCTGGGCCGTCAGATGCTGGCAGATCCGGACTTCGTGAACAAGGTCGCCCGGGGGAAGGAGGACGAGATCATGCCCTGCCTGCGCTGCTCCTGCTTCAATCCTCTGGCCTCCGATCCGGACAAGCGGGTGCAGGTGGCCCCCTTCGAGTGTACGGTGAATCCCACCTCTATGCGGCAGCTCCGGCTGGAGTGGTCGCCGAAGGTGAAGGAGCCGGGCCAGAAGGTGCTGGTGGTAGGCGGCGGCCCCGGCGGGATGTACGCCGCCCTGACGGCGGCGGAGCGGGGCCATCGGGTGACCCTGATGGACAAGGGCCAGAAGCTCGGCGGCGCGCTGTGGTACACGGACTATGACTGCCACAAGGACGATATGAGGAAGTTCCGCGACCACCTGGCGAACCGGGGCTATCGGGCCGGAGTGGATGTGCAGCTTGGGGTCACGGTGACGAGGGAGACCATTGAGAACTTTGCCCCGGACGCGGTGATATTGGCGATTGGCGGCCGTCCCGTGGCACCCCGGATTCCCGGTCTGCATGAAAACGCCAAATACGCCCTGAACGTCTACACGGAGACACCGGGGAAGAAGTGCGTGATGATTGGCGGCGGCCAGGTGGGTATAGAGGTAGCCATGCACCTGGGGGACACCGGCCACCAGGTAGAGGTGTTGGAAATGCTGGACGATTACGCCAGAGACGCCCTGTGGAGCCATAAGGAGGCGTTCCGCATCTTCAAGCCGGAGAGCATGAGCATCCACTGCTCCACCCAAGTAACGGAGGTGACGCCGGAAGGCGTGAAGGCCCTGGCCCCGGATGGAACAGAGGTGTTCTATGAGGCGGACAGCGTCTACTACGCCCTGGGCTTCCGCAGCCCCGCCGATGAGCTGGAGCCGCTGATGACCGTCTGCCCCCGGACGGCGGTGATCGGCGACTGCAAAAAGCCCGCCCGGATATTGCAGGCCACCAGGGATGGGATGTTCGCCGCCATGGATATTATCTGATACAGGCGGTATCAGATACATAAGCCAATCAAACAACTGCTCTTATATGGAAAGCCGGTGCATCGCTGAACACGATGCACCGGCTTTTGCTTTTTGATGTTCAATTTCGGCAGTATATAGTCGGGATAACCCAGAGCTGCCAAAATGCTGGGAGATTTAGTTCAGGCCGTACTTGCGGTTGAACTTGTCCACGCGGCCGCTGGTGTCTACAAGCTTCTGCTTGCCGGTGAAGAACGGGTGGCACTTGGAGCAGATTTCGACGGTGATGTTCTCCCGTGTGGAGCCGGTCTCAATCACGTTGCCGCAGGCGCAGCGGATGGTGGTTTGATAATACTTAGGATGGATGCCTTCCTTCATTTGAATCACCTCATATCAGGCTGTCTTGAGTGCGGCCATGCCGCCGTTACAAGACGCAAAGCATATGTTATCACAATTTGCCCCAAAAGGCAACTGTTTTTTTGACCATTTATCCATATGGCGTCCCCTTTCGGGGTATGCTATAATGGCGGTAGATATAAATTTAACTGCGTGCCGCGCAGATGAATCAATAGAAAGGAGCGCCGTTATGACCGTGACCGTCACCTATATTACACACAGCGGCTTTTTGGTGGAGTGGGAGGACTGCTATATGCTGTTCGACTACTATAAAGGCCCTCTGCCGACGCTGGCGGCGGAGAAAAAGCTGCTGGTGTTCGTCAGCCACAGCCATCCCGACCACTTCAGCCCCGCCATCCTCACCCAGTTCACCGCCCAGCGGGAGACGGAATACATCATCTCCACCGAGGCGAAAAGCGCCGTCCGCAGGGCCATGCGGGAGGCGGGCCTTGCCATGGACGAGCGGGAGATATGCTTCCTTCCCACCTGGGCGGACGGGTCGTTTCCCGACGGGGCGGGGGATGCCGTTCATGTTCACGCCCTTCGCTCCACCGATGCCGGGGCTGCCTTCTTCCTGGAATATAAGGGCAAAAGCCTTTACCACGCGGGGGATTTGCACTGGTGGAGCTGGCCCGGCGAGCCGGAGGAGGAGAACCGGCAGATGGTGGCGGACTATAAGCAGGAAATTGAATATCTCCGGGGCCGCCATATCCACCTAGCCTTCGACCCCTTAGACCCACGGCAGGAGGGGGATATGTGCCTGGGCATGGACTATCTGCTGTCCATCGCGGATATTGACCACCTGTTTCCCATGCACACCTGGGAGGAATACGACGTGGCCCAGCGGTTTATAGCGGAGGCCAAGCACCTGACGGCCAAGACGGTCTTTCACTCCCTTGGACAGCCCGGCCGCTCCTGGGCCATAGATCTGTGATGGCGGGCATACTGATTGTTGACGACGACGCTGCCATCGGGGATATGCTGGAGGAGCTTCTCACCAGAGAGGGCTACGCCGTGAGCCGGGCCTATTCCGGCACGGAGGCGCTGCTGGTGCTGGAGAGCGTAAGGCCGGATTTGATTCTTTTGGATTTAATGCTGCCGGGATTAAACGGGGAGGCCTTGCTGCCGAAAATCCAGGGGACGCCGGTCATTGTGGTCAGCGCCAAGACGGACATGGACAATAAGGTCGCCCTTCTCCTGGGCGGAGCCGCCGACTATGTGACCAAGCCCTTCGACACAAAAGAGCTGCTGGCCCGTATCGCTGTCCAGCTTCGCCGGAAGAATGTCGCTCCTGCCGGGCCGGTACTGACCTTCCGGAAGATTACGCTGCATACCGACACCCACGCCGCCGCCGTGGGGGAGAAGCCTGTGCGGCTGACCCGGACGGAGTATGCCATCTTGAAAATGCTGATGCAAAATCCCCGTCAGGTTGTCACCCGCTCCCAGCTTCTTGACCGCATCAGCCTGGACACCCCGGACGGCACGGAGGGGTCGCTGAAAATGCACGTCAGCAATCTGCGGAAAAAGCTTCGGGCCGACGGGGGAGAGGACTACATAGAGGCGGTGTGGGGCATCGGCTTCCGGCTCCGGGACGAGGAGAAAAATTGACGAAATCTTTACGGTTTTCTTTACCGCTCTCTTTACCCCTTGCTGGTAGAATGGGACAAACCATCAAGGAGGTTATATTTTATGGAATACGTTCTCACCGCCAGCGCCCTGGGAAAGCGCTATGGTCACTGTAAGGCCCTGGACGGGCTGAGCATGGCCGTGCCCCAGGGGGCGGTCTACGGCCTCGTGGGGAAAAACGGGGCGGGCAAAACCACCCTGATCCGCCTGATTTGCGGCCTGCAGGAGCCGTCCAGCGGGGAATACACCCTGTATGGCCGGAAAAACACAGCCCGGGACATTGCCCAGTCCCGCCGCCGGATGGGGGCCGTGGTGGAGACCCCGGCGGGTTATCTTGACATGACAGCCGAGGAAAACCTGCGGCAACAGTAGCGGGTTTTGGGTCTGCCCTGCTTTT
>JAJBVW010000154.1:0-1576 GCA_020866945.1 Oscillospiraceae bacterium | reverse complement strand
CTGGAGGACATTTTGCGGCTGGTGGGGCTGGAGCATACGGGAAAAAAGCGGGCCAGGAGCTTCTCCCTGGGTATGCGCCAGCGGCTGGGCATTGCCGTGGCCCTCTGCGGCGACCCGGATCTTCTGGTGCTGGACGAACCGGCTAACGGCTTAGACCCCCAGGGCATTATTGAAATGCGGGAGCTAATCTTAAAGCTCAACCGGGAGCGGCAGGTGACGGTGCTGCTTTCCAGTCACATCCTGGACGAGCTGGCTAGGCTCGCCACCCATTACGGCTTCATCGACCCGGGCCGGAGGGTGAAGGAGCTGAGCGGGGAGGAGCTGGCCGCCGCCTGCCGGAAATGTACCCGCGTGGAGGTCAGCGATACCAAGGCCCTGGCCCGGACGCTGGACGGTATGGGCCTCGACTATAAAATCCTCTCCCAGACCCAGGCGGAGGTGTTCGCCAGGGTGAACGTATCAGGGCTGGCGGCGGCCCTGGGGGCGGAGGGCTGCGAGATTTTATCCATGCAGGAGCGGGCCGAGAGCCTGGAGAGCTATTACCTCGCCCTGGTGGGAGGTGCGGGCCATGAATAAGCTGCTGAGCGCCAATTTCTCCCGGCTGTGGAAGACCCCCGCCTTCTGGATTTCGCTGCTGGCCGTGCTGGCGGGCGCCCTGGCCGTCATGGGCCTTGCCAGATCCGCCGCCGACGCGGCGCGGCAGATGGGGCGTGACCCGGGGCTGGAGGAGTATTACTTCCAGATGATTCCCTGCCTGGGGCCGGTATACGCTCTGTTTGCCAGCTTCTTTCTGGGGACGGAGTATTCCGACGGAACGCTGCGGAATAAGCTGATCGTGGGCCACCGGCGGGGAAGCATTTACCTGGCGGCCTATATCACCTGCTTCGCCGCCTGCCTGGCCATGACGGCGGCTTATTTTGTGGGCAGCCTGCCGGGGCTGCTTCTCGTCGGCCCCTTTCAGTTCGGGGCAACGGGCTTTCTGACCTATGCCCTGGCGGCTGTGGGAATGACGGCGGCTTTCGCCGCGCTGTTCACTTGGATTGGCACGGCCTCCACCAACAAGGCCGTTACCGTGGTTCTCACCCTGGGCCTGTGGCTTGTGCTGGCGCTGGCGGCCTCCGGGCTGAACGACCGGCTGGCCGAGCCGGAGCTTATCGAGGGTCTGTGGTATGATGGGGCTGGCCAGCTTATGGCTATTGACCCGGAACCAAACGCCCTGTATCTCAGCGGCACGGTTCGGGTGGTGTGTCAGTGTGTTTTGGAGCTGCTCCCCACCGGGCAGGCGCTCCTGCTCCACGACACGGCGGTTATCCATCCTGTGCGGCAGATTTTGTTTTCGCTGCTGCTGACCGGGGTGATTCTGGCGGCGGGACTTCTGACCTTCCGCAAAAAGGACTTGAAATGAGGTGAGGGCCGTGGGGATGCTGTGGGCCGCCATAGGGGTTCTGCTGGGGATGAATAGCGGCCTTGGGGATAAAAATTCACCTGATGCGAAAATCAGCGGGGGAGATTCAGCGGGCCTTTTCCCAGCGGCTCACCGAGGACACCAACACCCTGATGGATATTTCCAGCCGGG
>JAJBVW010000174.1 GCA_020866945.1 Oscillospiraceae bacterium | reverse complement strand
CGGCACCTGATGGACGACTACCCCGACCTGGCGGCGGAGGGTGCCAAATTTTCCCGCTCCGTGACCTTTCAGGATGGGTAGATAACCTCCTTCGACGGACTGCGGCTCCATGGCCGCATAGTGGAAAACCCCAACGCCCGGGGCGTAGTGGTGGCCTGTCACGGTTACCGGAGCAACAGCACCAGAGACTTTCTGGGGGGCTGCCCCTTTTATTATAATTCCGGCTTCACCCTGCTGCTGATAGACCAGCGGGCGTGCAGCGAGAGCGAGGGAAAATACGTCACCTTCGGGGTGCGGGAGAGCCGGGACGCGGTGGACTGGTGCAAATTCGCGGCGGAGAAATACCCCGGCCTTCCCATCCTGCTGGCCGGCATTTCCATGGGGGCCACCACGGTTATGATGGCAAGCCCCAACGTGCCGCCGCAGGTGAAGGCCATCGCGGCGGACTGCGGCTTTGTCTCCCCCTGGGAGATGCTGACCGCCGTCGTGCACAGCGCCGGAAAATTCCCCGCCGCGCCTATCCTGTTTGGAGTGAACCTGTGGGCGCGGCTTCTGGCTGGGTTCGATTTGCGCACCTCTGCCAAGGACGCCCTGGCCAAAAACACGACTCCCATCCTGTTCGCCCACGGGGAGGCGGACGCCCTTGTCCCGCCGGAGGATGTGCGGGAAAACTATAACGCCTGCAAGGCTCCCGCCGTGCTGCTGTCCGTTCCCAACGCTGCCCACGGCATGAGCTATTGCGAGGATTTGGAGGGCTATCAGGCGGCCCTCAGGAATCTCTGGGACACCTATCTGTTCGGCGGTGCGGACGCATGAGGAAGGAAAAGGAAAAACAGGTTTTCTATTATCACTCCTTTACGGACGATTTTGTGGTGAGCCAGAACCAGGACTTCGCCCTGCCGGAGGACTATGTCTGGGTCAAAACCGGCTTTTTCTATCGTCTGTGGAGCGCGTTTCTCTATGCCGTTGCCACGGTGTTCGCCTTTTTCTATGGCAAGCTGGCCCTGGGGCTGAAAATCGTCCGAAACGCCGACCTGCGGAAGTTTAAGGATACCGGCGTCGTCCTGTACGGCAACCACACCCAGCCCATGGGGGACGTGTTCACCCCCATTTTGCTGTGCCGTCCCAAGCGGGGGTACACAATAGCTTCCACTGCCAATTTGGGTATCCCGATCATCGGAAAAATCCTGCCGCCCCTGGGGGCGCTGCCCCTGGCGGACGACGTGCACGGGATGAGCCGCCTGCTGGCGGCGGTGCGGACGCGGCTGGAGCAGAAGGCCACTGTCATCGTCTTCCCCGAGGCCCACGTCTGGCCATGGTACACGGAGATCCGGCCCTTCCCCGCCTCCGCGTTCAGCTTTCCCGTGGACGCGAACGTCCCCGCCTTCTGCGCTACCGCCACCTATCAGCGACGCCGCCATAGGAAAAAGCCCCGGCTTATCGTCTATCTGGACGGCCCCTTTTACCCGAACGAATCCCTCCCCAAAATCAAGCGTAAGGCCGCCCTCCGGGACGCCGTCCACGCCAAAATGGTCGAGCGCAGCAAGCTGAGTGACTGCCGGTATATTGAATATTTGCCCCCAGACGCTGTAACTACTGAAGCAGGCTCTGCCTCACAGCTGTGACAGGGGTGAGGCAGGCCCTTCATGCGCTGTATTTGCATTAACGTGGGCCGGGTGGGGGAGATGCTCACCCTGCCGTTGTATATGGCCTTTTTGCTGACGGAGCCGTGATTACAAAAGATCCTCCCTCAGGCGGGCAGCCTGGGTCAGAAGGGGTTCCCGCTTGTTTGGCAGGTCGCCGGAGAGTATCTGCTGGAACAGGGTCTCCAATATCCGGCCCACGGCGGGGCCTTCGGGGACGCCCAGGGCCAGGATGTCCTGGCCGTTTATGGCCATGTCCCGCTTGGTGAAGCACTGCTCCTGGGCCAGAACGGCCTCCATGGCCTGCTCCGAGCGGAGAATGACCGCCAGGTTCCGCTCCTTCACCGCCTGCCCTCGGTCGTCCGAATCGGCCCGCCAGCAGGCCAGAAGCTGACGGCAGACCTCCTCTCCCAGCTTCGACAGCAGCCGCCGGGCGCTCTTTTCCGTCTGGGGCGGCTCTATGTCGTGATACTGGATCAGCAGCGTCACCCGGCGACGGGTGGCATTGTCGCACCGCAGGCGGCGGAGCAGTTCATCCGCCATCGCCGCTCCCGTCTCCGCATGGCCGTAAAAATGCCCTACGCCCGCCTCGTCCGTGAAGTACCGGGCGGGCTTTCCTATGTCGTGAAGCAGCATGGTCAGCCGCAGCACCGGGTCGGGGGCAATGGCGTCCACCGCCATGGTGGTGTGCGTCCAGATGTCGTGGATGTGATTGGGGTTATTCTGCCAGAATCCATGCTGGGCCGCAAGCTCTGGCATGAACACATAGAACACCGGGGCGAAATCCCGCAGCACACGGCCCGCACCGGGGCCGGTGAGAAGGCCCGTCAGCTCTTTGAATATCCGCTCCGGGGAGATTTTTTCCAAAAGCCCCCGCTGGGCCAGCAGGGCCTGGGCGGTGTCCGCCTCAATTTGAAAATCCAGCCGTGCGGCAAACCGCAGCGCCCGCAGGATCCGCAGGGCATCCTCCCCGAACCGGGCCGACGGGTTCCCCACGCAGCGGATGAGGCCCGCCGCCAGATCCTTCTGCCCGCCGTATGGGTCGATGACCGTTCCGTCCGGGGCCAGGGCCATGGCGTTTACTGTGAAGTCCCGCCGGGCCAGATCCTCCTCCAGCCCCGCCTGGAAGGACACCGCCGCCGGGTGCCGTCCGTCCTCATAGGCCCCGTCCCGCCGGAAGGTCGTCACCTCCACCGGGCCGCCGCCGGTCAGCACCGTCACCGTGCCGTGCCTCATACCGGTCTCCACGAAGCGAAGGCCGGGCAGCGCTGCCTCCGTCTGGGCCGGGAGGGCGGCGGTGCATACGTCCCAATCCGCCGGGGGCATCCCAAGCAGCCCGTCCCGGACGCAGCCGCCCACAGGATAGGCCGGCCAGCCGCTTCCCGCAAGGCCCTCCAATATCTGCTGTACATGGGCCGGTAGTTCCATTTCTGTCGTCATCCTTCCTGAATTCGGGTCTTGTTTTTATACGCTATATATGGTATAGTTAGTATGTTATACCGTAGAAAATATGATATAAGCAATTATTTTTTTGATTTTCCCTGTGACGGGTCGGTGAGGAGGTGCAACCCCATGTCCATGAATATCCATGAGTCCGCGGAGGACTATTTGGAAGCCATTTATATGCAGTCCATAAAAAAGGGTTACGTCCGTTCCATAGACATTGCTAACGCCCTGAACTTCTCCAAACCGTCTGTCAGCGTAGCCATGAAGCATCTGGAGGAAAATGGCTATATCCACCGGGATGAGGATCGTTTTATCCACCTGACAGACAAGGGTCAGACCATTGCCAGCCGTATTTATGAGAAGCATGAAACCCTGGCTGCGTTTCTGATGGCCCTCGGTGTCTGTGAGGAGACTGCCTATAAAGACGCCTGCAAAATAGAACACGACATCAGCGACGAGAGCTTCTGCTGCCTGCGCGCCTATGCCCAGGCGAATATGGACAGGTTCCAAAACGAAAAAGAGCCGCAGGAATAAGCTTTTCATCCGCCCCGGAGTTTTGTCCGGGGCGGTGTTTTTCTCCGATGATTTTCTGTGGAATAAAAATATATATCCCTTTATCCTATGACTATTGACCCCCACAGATTTATTGCAGTTGAATATAAAACGGCGTCCGCCCCACGGGGGCCAGGACGCCGTTTTTGATAAACCACGGCGGGTTTATCACTGATTGCTGTTGAGAAGACTCAGAATCTCGTCCGCGCTCTTGCCGTTGCTGATAAGGGCGGTCACGACCTTTTCAATTTCCGCCTTCTGGGCCACGGCGGCCTCGATGGCTTCGGCCTCCGCCTTGGCGGTTTCCAGGGAAGCAATCTGCTTTTCAGCGGCTTTTATTTCTTTTTTCTTGTCTTTCATGAGCTGCTTCTGCTTGTCCAGCTCAGCCTGGATGGTGGTGATTTCCTCCTCCAGCTTGGCCTTCAGCTCCTGCTGACGAGTAATCTGGGTGTCAATTTGACTTGCGGTCATGATATTTTTTTTATTCTTGCTGCCTTTGGGTCTGGCCATGAATTTATCCTCCTGCGATTATGATGGAATTTAAAGAGCATTATAGACGATACTGAACAAAAAAACAAGTATGAATATATAAAATTGGGCCGATTAATTGTAGAGGGTTTTTATACAATCTAAGCGAACGAAAAAACGCTGTATAAAAACCGCGGTTTTTAGCGGCCATAATAAAACATCGTGTGCAGCGCGTTTAGTTTACCAGGCGGTTATTGTAGCAGGCAATATAGCATCGGAAAGAAAACAGAACATATATTGCGCTCATTTGGAAAGTGCGCGCAGGCCCTTACAGCGAACAGCTCACCTGCCATATAGATGGAAGGTGAGCTGTTCGGTTAAGAGATGTTTGGTACGGCTGACGGGATTCGAACCCACGACCTTTGGCTCCGGAGGCCAACGCTCTATCCAGCTGAGCTACAGCCGCATACCGCTTCTGAAATTTTCAGCTTGTCTATTATAACTCATTCCACTTGGAATATCAAGAGGTTTGTGATATACTTTTTTTGAGGTGATAGTTCATGAAAACCATGCTTTTGGGCCAGACAAACCTTCTGGTGACAAAAACCGCCTTCGGGGCGCTGCCTATCCAGCGGCGGGAGCGGGACGAGGCTGTCCGTATCCTTCGGCGGGCATATGAGGGCGGCATCCGCTTCTTCGACACTGCGAATATGTATACGGACTCTGAGGAAAAGATTGGCGCGGCCCTGGGGGACGTGCGGGAGGACATTGTTATCTCCACCAAGAGTATGGCCAGGGATTATGACACTACTCTCCGGCATATACAGCTATCTCTGGAGCGGATGCGAACAGATTACATTGACCTGTTCCAGTTCCACCAGGTCTCCGACTGGGACGAGCTGGACGGCCCGTATGAGGCGGCGCTGGAGGCAAAGCGCCGGGGCTATATCCGCCACATCGGGGCCACCAGCCACAGCCTGCGCTTCGCGCTGGAGATGGTGGAGTCTGGTAAGTTTGAGACCATGCAGTACCCCTTCAGCTATCTTTCCAGCCCGGAGGAGCTTCAGCTTGTGCAGCGCTGCCGGGAGAAGAACATGGGCTTTATTGCCATGAAAGCCCTGGCGGGCGGCCTGCTCACAAACGCCAGAGCCGTATACGCCTTCATGTCTCAGCAGGATGGAGTGGTTCCCATCTATGGCATTCAGACCATGGAGGAGCTGGAGCAGTGGCTTGCCCTGTCGGAGACGGAGCCGTCGCTGGATAAGGAGGCCCAGGCTGTCATAGACGCCGACCGGGCGGCCCTTTCCGGACAGTTCTGCCGCAGCTGCGGCTATTGTATGCCCTGCCCCCAGGGGATTGAGATACGCAACTGCGCCCGCATGGATATGCTCATCCGCCGCAGCCCATGGCAGCCCTATTTTACCCCGGAATGGCAGGAAAAATGAACAAGATAAACGACTGCATAGACTGTGGTCGGTGCCGCTCCCGGTGTCCCTATCACCTGGACACCCCGAAGGTGCTGAAATATATGCTGGCCGACTACTGGCAGTTCTACGAGGAGCACAAGGATGCACTGTAAAAAGCTGACGCCGCTGTTGCCGGCGATCCTCATATTTATTATGTTAACCTCATGCGCCGCCGCAGCGAAGGATTCCGCTTCGAGCGATGAGAAATATCAAAAGCAGGTTTACGCCATGGACACGGTGATGATTCTCACTGCCTACGGCGAAAATGCTGAGGAAGCCCTGAAGGAAGCGGAGGAGGCCATTTTGTCCCTGGAATCTGACCTTGACCCGGAGGCAGAGGGCGGCTCCGTCTATGCGCTGAACCAAAACGCCGGTACGGCCGTTGCGGTGTCAGAGGATTGCGTGAATATTATGTCTACTACTCTGGCCGTGTTCCGGGAGACCGGCGGGGCGCTCGACCCGGGGCTGTATCCTATCATCAAGGCCTGGGGCTTTATCTCCGGGGACTACCGGGTGCCGTCCCAGGACGAGCTTGACGTTCTTTTGGCGCAGATGGACACTGCCTCCATTCAGCTGGATGAGGAGAGCATGACCGTTACGCTCCCGTCGGGGATGGAGGTCTCCTTTGGCGCGGCAGCCAAGGGCTATACCGCCCAAAAGGTGCTGGACATTATGGCGGAGGCCGGGGTGGAAAGCGCCATCGTCTCCCTGGGAGGAAACGTGCAGACCCTGGGGGACACGAAGCCGGACGGCTCTCAATGGACGGTGGCTGTCATCGACCCCAATGATACCGGCTCCTATGTTGGTCTGCTGCATACCGGCCAGACGGCGGTTGTCACCTCCGGCGGCTATCAGCGGTATTTTGAAGAGGACGGCGTGACGTATATCCATATTCTGAATCCTGAGACCGGCTGTCCTGTTGACAACGACCTGCTGTCGATGACGGTCGTCACGAGCGACGGGACGAGAGCCGATGCGCTGTCCACCGCTCTTTTTGTTCTGGGAAGCGAGGGGGCGCTGGAGTACGCGGAGAGCCATGAGGATGTGGAGCTTGTCATCATCACAAAGGACAACCGCGTCATCGTCACCGCCGGGCTGACAGACTGCTTTTCCGAGTCCGGGGAGGGCTATACCTATGAATACCTTGGATAAAAACGCCCCGGAGGCGGCAAAAGAGCTGGTGGGGCAGATACTCCTGCGCCGCCTGCCGGACGGACAGATACTGCGGATGCGGATAACGGAGACAGAAGCGTATTTCGGCGAGGATGACACCGCCTGCCACGCCCACAAGGGCCGGACAAAGCGGTCGGAAATTCTATACCGCCCGGCGGGAACTATCTATGTGTATTTGTGCTATGGCATCCACTGGATGCTGAATCTTGTCACCGGCCCGGAGGATATGCCCCAGGCGGTGCTGATTCGGGGCGTAGACGATGTTTTCGGCCCCGGACGGGTAACAAAGCGGCTGGCCATAGATGGCAGCCTCAACGGGAAAATACTGGGAGACGAGCTGGCCCTGGAATCGGACGGCTTTACGCCGCAAATCACCGCCTCGCCCCGCGTTGGCATAGGCTATGCCTCCCCAGAGGATCAGGCCAGGCTGTGGAGGTTCACTGCCATATGACCTGTTCAATATGCCCACGAGGCTGCGGAGTGGAGCGGGAAAACGGACGTCCTGGCTTCTGTGCCATGGGGATAAACCCTGTCGTCGCCCGGGCCGCGCCCCATTATTGGGAGGAGCCGTGCATCAGCGGGGAGCGGGGCAGCGGATGCGTGTTCTTTTCCGGGTGCAGCCTGCGGTGCGTTTTCTGCCAGAACTATGAGATAAGCGCCCTTGGCCGGGGGCAGGAGGTAACAGTCCCACATCTGCGGGATATTTTCCGCCGCCTGGAGGCGCAGGGCGTCCACAACCTGAATCTTGTCACCGGCGCCCATTTCACCCCCGCCATTCTGGAGGCACTGGAGCCGCCGCCAGCCCTGCCGGTGGTATGGAACAGCGCGGGCTATGAAACCGTGCAGACCCTTCGGACGCTGGAGGGGAAGGTGCAGATATATTTGCCGGACATGAAATATTCAGACGCGGCCTTGGCAGGGCAACTTTCCGCCGCGCCGGATTATCCTGCTGTGGCCAGAGCCGCCATACGGGAGATGTTCCGCCAGACCGGGCCATATGAGCTGGACGGAGACGGTATGCTCGTCCGGGGCGTGATGATACGGCATCTTGTCCTGCCGGGGTATCTGGACAACACCTTCGGTGTGCTGGACTGGATTCGGGACACCTTCTGCCCCGGAGACGTGCTGGTCAGCCTGATGGGCCAGTACACGCCAAACCACCGCGGCGGCCCCGACCGCCCCCTGACCCCGGAAGAATATGCCCGCGCCGTCGATTACATGGCCGCGCTTGGCCTTTTGGAAGGCTACACACAGGAGCTGAACAGTGCGGAAGAGACATACACCCCCGCCTTCGACGGAACAGGCATCAACGAATCGGCCCAAAACTGAGCCAGAGAAGATGAAAAGCCCCTGGAACCACGATAGTTCCAGGGGCTTTTTGCTGGCAGCGGGAGAAGGATTCGAACCCTCACATACGGAGTCAGAGTCCGCTGTGCTACCTTTACACAATCCCGCTACACTGCTGAACAAATGGTATTATACACCAATTTTACGAATTGTCAAGAGAGAAATCCCGCCCGTGAGCGGGATTTTATTGCTGTAAATAGAAGGAAACAAGCTCTTGCAGAATATCGTCTCTGTCCAAACGGCATATCAGCGCACGGGCGTTGTTGTAGTTGGTGATGTAGGTGGGATCCTCGGACAGAATATAGCCTACAATCTGGTTAATCGGGTTGTATCCATTTACAATCAGGGAGTTATACACGTTGGTCAAAACCTCGTGTATCTCCGTGCTGTGGTCAACGACCTTGAATTTCCGGGGGGATTCCTCCATTCCTACCCCTCCTTTGTGCCGTGGCCCGGTGTGCCCCCACAAAAGACACAACCGGGTATCCGAATATATCCAATATTCATTATAGCATATAATTCAAAAAAAGAAAGAGGCAAGTATGACGAAACTATTAATTTTTCTGTCAACTTGCCGGCGGGAACGGCTGCGGATAAACCCACGTGTCCCCCGTCAGGCACACGAGGAATGACGGGGGACAGCTGGGCGGCTCAAAAATGTACCGCAGGCTATTATATCAGATTTTTTGCAAAAGGAAAGGGGCAAATGGCGTGTTCGCCATTATTTTTTTAGCGTATCGTTGCCCCATGCTCCGCTTTCAGGGCGGTGAGAACGCTGTTTATGGCGGCGGAAGTCTGCTCCTCTGTCAACGTTTGGTCG
>JAJBVW010000042.1:35188-37963 GCA_020866945.1 Oscillospiraceae bacterium | reverse complement strand
CAGAATTTCACGGGAGGGGATGTCGATGTCCAGGTCGTCATTAAGCTGGTTTACCATGGCGACGACGGCGAAGGAGTCGATGACCTTTCCGGCGACCAGGTCGGTCTCGTTTTCAAAGTCCACGTCGGGAACGACGTCCAAGAGAATTTCCAAAACCTTTTCTTTCATAGTGAATAAGTCCTCCAAAAGTATAAGAATAATATTGAATAAATATGGTTTTTGGTGAATGAATAATTATTTCGCCCGTTTCCGGCCCGCCTCGCTGGCGATGAGCTGCGCGGCCATCTCCAGAACGCCGCGGTCGCGCTCCTTGATGCGCTTGGCGGGACAGCCAACATAGACGCCCCACGGCTCCGTGGACTTGGAAATCATGCTCATGGCTCCGAAGGAGCAGCCCTCCCCGATGTGGACGCCGGGCAGGATGACGCAGTGGGTGGCGATGAGGACGTGCTTGTCCAGAATCACCGGCTCCTCCGTCAGCTTGCGGAAGCGGGGCGGCACGGTGGGATTGTTCATATAGGGGCCGACATAGTCGTCCGTGATGCCATAAAACGAGCAGTGAGAGGAGATGCCGCTGAAATCATCAATCTCAATGCGGGACGCGCCGCTGTACAGCTCGCAGTTGGAGCTGATGTGGATGTGATTGCCGATGCGGATGTGGCCGTTGAGGACAGTGAAGTCGTCAATCTCCACGTCGTCCCCAATCTCAATCTGGTCAGTGTGGTACAGCTTGCAGGTGTGGCATATCAGCACCCGCTTGCCCAGGCTCTTAAAGCCCATCTCCCGAAGCTCTCGGTTGGAAAAATAATCAATATCCATGAATTTCCCTCCATTTTAAATGATTATTTTAGGATATTATTGTATATTATACTGGCGTATTCAGCGGGTCAAGTCCGATATGTTCGCGGGCCACATGGGGCGGCTGGCCGTCCCGGCAGATGATCACCGCCGGAAGGTCGCGGCTCAGGAGGAAGGCGAAGCCCTCGTTGATGGAATAGGCTCCCGTGCGGCAGAAGGCCAGCACGTCCCCGCGCTCGATGGGCGGCGTAGACACACGGCGGACAAGGACGTCGTTCGGCGTGCAAAGGCTGCCGCAGACGCACCAGTCCTCCGGCTCCCCCGCGCCTCCGGTCAGGCGGCGCATATCCGGCACCTGGGTGCCCTTCATCTGGCCGTCGTAGTTTATCTGGTGCAGGCCCCCGTCCACGATAGCATAACGGAAGCCGCAATTGGTCTTGGTGTCCATGACCGTGGTCAGATAACTGCCGCAGGGAGCGGCGAAAAACCGGCCCATCTCCACCGTGAGGTCGTATTTCTCCCCCATGGCCCGGATAAGCGGGGCGGTATCCCGCAGGAGCGCCTCCTCCGCCTCGTCCGGATTCTCGCCAAAGTAATCTATCCATAGGCCGGGGCCGTATTATATCTTGTTAATGTACATCCCTGTCTCCTCACGCACGCTGCGGATAAGGCCGTCCAGCTTGTCACGCTCCCGGCCAATCAGCGTCGTGCGCTTTTTCAGCGTGCCTGAAAAATAGTGGAGGCCCGAAAACTCTATGTTTGGATATTTATTCCGCTCCGACGCAAGCTTTACAAGATCCTCCTCATCCATGCCGAACTGGTTGTCCGACGTCAGGCGCAGGAGCGCCGGAACTTTTTTGTTCCGCTTCGCGGCGGCCTGCTGGATGTATTCCGCGTGGAGTATACTCTCTATGGTGAATATATATACGTTGTCATCCATGGCCCGCTCCACGCTTTCCAGCGTCTTGTTCACGCCGGAAAAGACGATGGTGGTCAAATCCGCCCCGGCGTTTTCGCAGACGGTCAGTTCTCCGGGGCTGCACACCTCCAGATGGTCAAGCGTCGGGGGCAGGCATTTGAGCAGGAAGGGATTGGCCTTGATGGAATAGCACAGCCCCACCTCCGGGCCGAAGGCCGACCGCACCAGCGCAAGCCGCCGGGCGAACGCGTCCGCGTCGAATACATACAGGGGCGTTTCAAACGCCCGCGCAAGGGACAATAGCTGGTTGTTATCCATAAAAAGCGCACCTCACAAAAGGGTTTTCAGATAGGGCCGGTCTATTTTGCCGTTGGCGTTCAGGGGCATTTCCTCCAGCACCACCAGCCGCCGGGGCAGCATATAATCCGGCAGTCGCCCCTCCAGGGCCTTGTTTAAATCCCGGAGCTTCAGGGCAGGGTCGCTGGCCGTGCAGAAAAGAGTGATCCGCTCCTTTTCCTGGTTATACATGCAGCAGGCAAGGCCGATGAAATCAAAGGCGTTGGCCGCCGCCTCAAACTCTCCCAGCTCGATTCGATAGCCATTGTATTTTATCTGGTTGTCCGCGCGGGACATGAACACGAGGTTTCCATCCTCGTCGTATCTGGCCCAGTCCCCCGTCCGCAGCAGGCGGCGGGTTTTTCCGTCAATTTCCAGCTCTATGAAGGTCTGGGCGGTTTTTTCCGGGTCGTCCACATATTCATCCGCAAGGGCACGGCTCTCCGCCAGCATTTCTCCCTGGTCGGAAACCACCGCCCCGTCCCGATAGAGGTATATCCGGGTGTTCGACAGCGGCCTTCCGATAGGCAGGGCCTCCGGCAGAGGTTCCTCCGGCGGGATGCGGTACAGGCAGCATATCCCCGCAAGCTCCGAGGAGCCATAGAGGTTTATAAACTCCACGTCCGGCAGGGCGGCCCGCCACACCTCCAGGTCTTTGATGGGGTACACCTCCCCCACGAAGCACACGCGGCGCAGCGTAGTCGGCAGCACATCCCGGAAGG
>JAJBVW010000042.1:11220-35178 GCA_020866945.1 Oscillospiraceae bacterium | reverse complement strand
AAGGTGCGCAGCCTTGCCACCACCGCCAAGGCCGACGGCACCCAGGAAATGAAGGTCATGGCCCTTTCATTTAAATATTCAATCAGCGTCACGGGGAAAATGAACTTTTCCGAGGGAATAATTTCCAGCCGCGCGCCGGTTTTCAGCATGAGGTAGATGTCCTTGGCGGAGGCATCGAAGCAGAAGGGTGTCTGGTTTCCAATGATTTCCTCCGAGGAGAAATTCAGCTCCCGGACGTATGCCTCGATGAAATCCATCACCGCGCCGTGGCTCTTGCGTATGCCCTTTGGCTCCCCGGTGGAGCCGGAGGTATAGATGATATACAGCGTATCCGCCGCCGCAGGCGTGACCGCCGGCGCGTCCGCCGCCGGAAGGGTAAGACTGTCATAGGGGATATACCGGCAGCCCTCCGCCGCGCCGTCATATTCGCCCTCCCCAAAGCCTAGGATAAGGCCCACGCCCGCGTGACGGAGTATCTTCTGGTTCTTCTCCGCCGGGGCGTCCGGGTTCAGGGGCACATAGCACACCCCCGCCGCCGCGCAGCCGAGCATGGCCGCGATAACGGCGGCCCTCCGCCGCGCATACAGGCCCACGGGCCTGTCCGCCAGGCCGTTTTCTGCGAGATACCGGCCCAGGCCGTATGCCGCCGCCCGCAGCTGCCGGAAGGTCAGCGCCGCCTCTCCATCCGCCACAGCGACCGTCTCCGGCCGCCGCTGGCAGGACTCCTCCAGATATTCCAATACATTCCCCATGGTCACGTTCCCTTTTTTGACATCTTTATCACAATTTTAACGCTCCCATGTTTTCCTGTCAAGGGGCGTTGGTCATGCACTTGTTATATTATCCCCAAACCATCCCCCGCTGTCAAGTCCCCGGAGGCTTTTGTGACGTTTTATATACGACGCATATATAAGATTTAATTTTAAAATTTCACAAATTTAAGGCAGAAAAAACAAGGTTTGTAGTTGAAATTGTAATCGTTTTGACGTATGCTAGGAGAGGCGGTTTTATCCGGGCGACAGGATGGACTCCGCCACTCTTGCAAGCGAGCGACCGGCCCGAAGGTCGCAGGAAGGTGGATAATGTGAAAAAGACAGTTCGTGTACTTATCATCGCCCTGGCAGTGGCGGGGCTGACGCTTCTGTGCGCCTGCTCCGGCGCGGCGCTGGCCATCAGCTTCGGCGCCAAGAGCGAGACCTCCGCCGTGGACACCGGCTATATCTTTTCCCTGCGCTGCGAGGACGACCAGGGAAACGTCTACAGCGCCAACTCGGAGGGCTATTATGAGCCGGGGACGGAAATCACTATCCACGCCACCTGGGGGGACGACGCGGCCTTTTATTGCTGGACGCTGGGCGACACCCTGGAAAACAGGGGCACCGTGCTGAGCTATGACAAGGACTACACCTTCACGCTGGAGGAGGACACCTATATATACGGCAACTTCCGCTCTGACGACACCGCCCTCGTGCTGTATCACGCAAACGGCGGCACCGTTGTGGAAACCGGGAACGACACGCTTTGGGACGAGTTCTCCCTCGCCTATTATCTCTATCCCAACACGCTGGCGGATATGGGATATTTCGAGTACGAGGGCTATACTCTCATTGGCTACAACACCGAGCCGGACGGCTCCGGCGAGTTCTATAACGTGGGCGGCAAGGCCTTCGAGGACACCGACGAGGTCATAGAGCTTTACTGCATCTGGAGCGAGCAGACCCCCAGCCGCTATTTCAGCTTTGACTACAGCTACGACTACGAGGGCTGGATGGTATCCGGCTATGTGGGCGATTTTGACGAGGTCAGCATCCCCACCACCTTCAACGGCGAGCCTGTCGTAGGCGTGGCCGAGGGAGCCTTGACCGGGGCCGAAATGACCACGCTGGTGCTGCCCTCCTGCCTCCAGGTCATCGAGGACTATTCCTTCAACGAATGCGCGAACCTCACCACCGTATATGTATACGACTCCCTGACCTATATTTCCGACGATTCCTTTGACAACGACGAGAGCCTGACCACCGTGTATTTCAGCGCGGCCACGAACCCGAAGTTCTCCAACTGGTTCAATAACCACTCCAAGAAGGTCGAGCTGATGGCCTATTGGACGCAGGAGACCGACGACCCCATCATGATATGCCTGGGCGGCTCCTCCACGGCCTATGCCCTGGACGCACAGCTTTTGCAGGAGCTGATAGACGAGGATTACATCGTCCTCAACTGCGGCTCCAACGGGGCAAACCTTTTCAACATGACGAGCGAGTGGGCCATGCACTTTTTGCGGGAGGGCGATATGCTCCTGCAAATCCCGGCCTCCCGCGTCTGGCAGCGCGGCGGCGTCCAGTGCCGGTGGGAGAGCTTCCGCTCCTTTGAGAGCTGCTACAACGTGTTCAGCTGGGTGGACGCGGGGCAGTACACGGAGTTTTTCAACTCCTTCTGCACCTATCTGACCTCACGCGCCAGCATGACGGACATGACCTATGAGGATTACCAGAGTACCCTGGCCCCCAACGGCTATTACGACGACCAGGGCACCCTGAAGATTATCGCGAAAGCCAACGGCAGCGCAGACTTCCATACCGGCCGGAGCATTTATTTCAGCGGCGACTGGCTGTATAGCTACATGGTCTATTACTTAAACCGGCAGTATTCCCGTCTGGAGGATATGGGCGTGACCTACGCCATGGCGTTCACCCCGCTCAACGAAAACTCCCTCTACAGCTACCAGACCGACGAGGCCATGGAGGAGTTTGAGGACTATCTGGACGAGGTGCTGAACATCACCATTATCAGCGATTTGCAGGAGAACATCTTCGAGCCGGAGATATTCTTTGACGACGACTACCACCTTTCCGCCGATGGCCGGGAGATATACACCACCCAGCTTGCGGAGGATTTGAATGAGTATTTCGCCTCTCTCTCCGAGGAGGCCGCAGACTAAGCCAGCCCTTCCGGGGCAATACATCAGAAGGGTATTCGCTTTTTCATGACATCATCTGACTACATTTTCCTGGCCCTTTGCGGGGTGTCTATGCTGCTGCTGGCGCTGTCCGCCTTCGTGCGGCCCCTGGCAAAGCCCTTTTCCGTCCTTAGTCTGCTGTGGATGGGGGCGGCGCTGCCGGTGCTGTTCTTCCTGACCTATGCCTGGCGCTATGTGCTGCTGTTTTACCTCATCTCCGGCGCTTTCGGACTTCTGTTTCTGTTTGGAGGGCGGCGGCCATGACCTTTAATTCGATTCAGTTTCTTATCTTCTTCCCGGTGGTATCGCTGCTGTACTTCCTGCTGCCTCACCGATTCCGCTGGATGCTTCTGCTGGCGGCCAGCTACTATTTCTATATGAGCTGGAACCCCCGGCTGGTGTTCCTCATCCTGTTCACCACCGTGGTCAGCTATACCGCCGCCCGCGTCATGGAGCACTGCGAGAGCAAAAAGAAGAAAAAGCTGTGCCTCGCAATCGCGCTTTGCGCCTGTTTGGGTGTGCTGTTTTTCTTCAAGTACTTCAACTTCCTCTCCTCCACGGTGACGGCCATTCTCCGGGCCGTATCCTTGGATATGGACGATTTCCTGCTGGATTTGATTTTGCCGGTGGGCATCTCCTTCTATACCTTCCAGACGCTGTCCTACGTCATCGACGTATACCGCGGCACTATCCAGGCCGAGCACCATTTCGGATATTACGCGCTGTTCGTCTCCTACTTCCCGCAGCTTGTGGCGGGGCCTATCGAGCGGCCGCAGAACCTCCTGCCCCAGCTCAAGGCGGAGCATCATTTCCAAAAGGACAACTTCCACGCCGGAATGAAAACGCTCATCGCGGGCTTTTTCAAAAAGGTGGTGGTGGCCGACCAGCTTGCCACCTTCGTGGTAGCGGTGTATTCAGACCCCTCCACCGCCACGGCCCCGGCCATCATCCTCGCGACGGTCATGTTCTCGTTCCAGGTATACTGCGATTTCTCCGGCTATACGGACATCGCCGTGGGCTGCGCCCGCATTATGGGCGTGAAGCTAACGCAGAACTTCAACCTCCCCTACTCCTCCCGGAGCTGCCATGAATTTTGGGAGCGCTGGCACATCAGCCTCACAAGCTGGTTCCAGGACTATGTGTTCTATCCCCTGGCTATGAACAAGAAGCTCACGCGCTTCGCCCGCAAGGTCGGCAAGAAGCTCAAAAAGCCCCGCTTCGGCTCCATGTTCCCGCCCTGCGTGGCTCTGTTCATCACCTTCCTCCTCTCCGGCCTGTGGCACGGGGCGGCCTGGACCTATGTGCTGTGGGGGGCTATTCACGGGCTGTACCAGGTCATTGAGCGCGTCACCGAGCGAAGCCGGGAACGGCTTCAGGACAAGCTCCATATAAACCGGGACAGCAGGCTTTTCGCTTTCTGGCAGATGGCGGTGGTATTCGTCCTGTGCAGCTTCGCGCTGATATTCTTCCGGGCAAACTCCGTGTCTGACCTGGGCATCCTGCTGAAAAAACTGTTCACCAACTGGACGCTCCGGGGCACGTTCGGCCTTCTGGGCATGGACTGGGTGGACGCGGGCATCACCATCGCAAGCCTCGTTATTATGACTCTGATAGACCGCATCTTCGTCCACGACTGGCCTGTCCGCCGTCCGGCGGGCGGCGCGCTCGTGACGGCGGAGGTCAGCGCGTTTCTGCTGCTGGCCGTCGCCGCATCCTGGCTGCTGCTTCTGGCCGGGGACGGGGCCTCTGCTTTCATCTATTTCCAATTCTGACACTAAGGAGAACGAATGAGCAAAACACTGAAAATCATGATCGCCGTCCTCCTGGTGCTGGCGTTGGGTCTTTTCGTGGTGGTGGCAACCGTTCTGATTCTGCCGGAGCAGTTCGACCATCTCTACCTCGGTGAGCTGGTGGACAAATACCTTCGTCTCCGCACGGTGGACGCAACGGAGGAAAACAAGGTCATCGTCATCGGCGGCAGCAGCGTGGCCTTTGGCATTAACAGTCAGCTTATGGAGGAATATCTGGGTATGCCGGTGGTGAACTTCGGCCTGTACGGGCCGCTTGGCACCACGGTCATGATGGATCTGACCCGCGGCTATATAAACGAGGGGGACATTATCGTCCTCGCCCCGGAGACCGATTCCCAGACCATGTCCATGTATTTCAACGGCGAAATCACGTGGGAGTGCATAGACAGCGATTTCACCATGCTCTTTAAGATTCGCCCCCACAACTGGGGCGATATGCTGGGCAGCTTCTGGTCATACGCCACGCAGAAGCTGAATTTCTACCGCTTCGGCAAGCCAGAGGCGGACGGCGTATATGACCACGACTCCTTCAACGAATACGGAGACCTCATCTACACCCGCGAGGAACCTATCATGGACGACTGGTACGATACGGAGGTGCTGGTTGACCTGGATCCCTCCATTGTGGAGGATGAGTTCATCGACTATGTGAACGAATACATCGCCTACTGCGAGAGCCAGGGGGCCACGGTGTATTACTCCTGGCCGCCCATGAACGAGCTGGCCGTCCAGCAGGACGAAGAGGGCGTGCTGGCCTTTGCCACCTATATCCGCGAAAATATCGACTGTCAGGTCATCTCCGACATATCGGACTATATTATGGACGCCGGATATTTCTATGACACCAACTACCACCTCACGGACAGGGGCGCCATCGTCCACACCACCCGGCTGATACAGGACTTGGTAAACGTCATCTCTGACGGCGAGCTTGTTTCCATCGAGCAGCCCGCGCCGCCCCAGCGGGGCGACGGTTCCGGCGAACCTACCGGCGAGATTGAGGACGCGGACGCCGTGGAAACAGAGGATACGGAGACCGAGGAGACGGAAGACGCCGAGGCAACGCCCACGCCCACCCCGGAGGTGGAGGAGACCGGCTCCAGCGAGGACGCGGAATACTTCATCGCGGAAGCCTATTCCGGCGGGGACGGCCTTATCCTCACCGGCGTGACCGACGAGGGCAAGCAGCAGGACACCCTGGAGGTTCCCTGGGAAATCGACGGGGAAAAGGTGCTGGCCATCGACGAGGGATGCTTCGACGGCTGCCAGGTCAAGAGCATCTATATCCAGTCCAACATCGAGCGCATTATGGCCGGCGCATTCGGCACGACCACCAGCCTGACGGGCATCTATATCGACGCCCAGGGCGGCGGCATCCTCGTCCCCTGGACGGGCCTGCTGGACGGCGCGCCCAGCCGCGCCAGGATATACGTCTCCAAGGCAAACTACGGCTCCTTTATCGCGGACTATTTCTGGGGGAACTATAACGATAGAATTTCCATCGAGTAAAATGTCCTTTTATACGAACTGCGGCGGGTCTTTTGCCCTGCATGATTTGGGTCGGGGTAATTTTAATCCTTCCCTCCTCTCTTTTGTGCAGATTCCTTAAATTTTTGGGGGAATTTAGTGTATTTTTTCCACCACTTTCCCTCGCTCCGGCTATTGACATTTTTTCGGAAGTTGTCTATAATACTTTCGTAATTTAAAGAAGGAGTATCCTTATGAACCGCTTTTCTTCCGCTTATTATTACTTTACCTATTACTTTTTCAAAAGGTAATAGCGTTTTGTGTTGCGGAAAAGCGAAAACAAACAAAAGCCAACAGGCTGTTCAGCACGAACCGGCTGCAGGGCGTTTTCTTTTTGCGGCGCGGCCGGAAAGTGCAAACAAGAAAAAAATATCTTAAAGGAGTTACATTCACCATGATCACAGTTTTGAAGCCCAACGTAACCACCGAACAGCGCGACCACCTGATTGACTGGCTGGAAAAACAGAAGGTGCAGGTTCACATCTCCGAGGGCAGCGAGTACACCGTCCTCGGCCTGGTGGGCGACACCGCCCACATCGACATGGACCTGCTGGCAAGCCTGGACATCGTCCAGTCCGTGAAGCGCGTCAGTGAGCCGTTCAAAAAATGCAACCGCAAGTTCCACCCGGACGACTCCGTCATCGAGGCGGGCGGCGTGAAGATAGGCGGCAAGAACAATTTCTGCGTCATCGCCGGCCCCTGCTCCGTGGAGACCAGGGAACAGATTATCGGCGTGGCCCAGGCCGTGAAGGACAGCGGCGCGGACATCCTGCGCGGCGGCGCGTTCAAGCCCCGCACCAGCCCTTATGACTTCCAGGGCCTGCACGGGGAGGGCCTGCTCCTGCTCAGCGAAGCGAAAAAGGCCACGGGCCTGCCCATCATCACAGAGCTGATGGACATGAAGGACTTCGACCTGTTCGAGGACGTGGACATCATCCAGGTGGGCGCGCGGAATATGCAGAACTTCGAGATGCTCAAGGCCCTGGGCCGCACCGACAAGACCATTCTTCTCAAGCGCGGCCTTGCGAACAACCTGAAGGAGCTTCTCATGAGCGCGGAATACATCATGGCCGGCGGCAACAACAACGTCATTCTCTGCGAGCGCGGCATCCGCACCTTCGAGACCTACACCCGCAACACCCTTGACCTGTCCTGCGTCCCCGTTCTGCACCAGCTGACCCATCTGCCGGTCATTGTTGACCCCAGCCACGCCACCGGCCACTCCGACCTTGTCCCCTCCATGGCCCTGGCTGCCGCCGCCTGCGGCGCGGACGGCCTGATGGTGGAGGTTCACAACGATCCCCTCCACGCCCTTTGCGACGGCGCGCAGTCCCTGACCCCCGCCCAGTTCGCCTCGGTGATGAGGCAGATCCGCAAGGTGCTGGAGGCTATCAAGGAATGACCATCGGCATCGTGGGCCTGGGTCTCATCGGAGGCTCCCTGGCCAAGGCGTATAAGCGGAACCAGGACATCACCGTCCTGGGCTATGACATCGACGAGTCCACCGTGGAATTCGCTCAGCTCGCCGGGGACATAGACGGCGTTCTCACCCCCGACCGGCTGACGGAATGCGACCTGGCGCTGATTTCCACCTATCCCCAGGCAAGCATGGATTATCTGGAGGCCCACGCGGACGATTTTTCCAAAACCGGCATTGTCATGGACTGCGTGGGCGTGAAGCAGGCCATGTGCGACTTCGCGTTTCCCCTCGCGGCGGCCCACGGCTTCACCTTCGTGGGCGGGCATCCCATGGGCGGCACCCAGTTTTCGGGGCTGAAATACGCGAAGGCCAATATGTTTGACCGCGCCCCCATGGTCATCGTCCCCCCGGTTTATGACGACGCGGCGTTTCTCGCGAGGGTAAAATCCCTTTTGAAGCCGGCGGGCTTTGGCCCCATCAGCGTCACCACCGCGAAGCAGCACGACGAGATGATTGCCTTCACCTCCCAGCTGTGCCATGTGGTGTCAAACGCCTACATCAAAAGCCCCACCGCTGGAACGCACCGGGGCTTCTCCGCCGGGAGCTACCGCTACATGACCCGCGTGGCCTGGCTGAATCCGAATATGTGGAGTGAGCTTCTTCTGGACAACCGGGAAAATATCCTCTTCGAGCTGGACGGATTGCTGGAAAATCTGAACCAATACCGGGACGCCCTGGCGAACGCCGACCAGCCCGCCCTGCGGGCACTTCTGGACGAGGGCCGGAAGAGAAAGGAACAAATCGACGGATGATTTCCATTGACGTGCGGGCCTCCCGCTCCTATCAGGTGCAAATCGGCCAGGGGCTGCTCCCCGGCCTGGGGCAAAGCGCAAAGGCGCTGTGTCCCAAGGCGGAGCGCTTCGTCCTTGTGACAGACGACGCCGTGGCCCCCCTGTGGGGCGGCAGGGCACTGGAAAGCCTCCGGGCCGCCGGTCTCGCCGGGGAAGCATACATCCTGCCCCATGGGGAGGCCAGCAAGACAGCGGAGAACCTCATAACACTGCTGGATTCCATGACCGGCCAGCGCCTGACCCGGAGCGACTGCATCGTGGCCCTGGGGGGCGGCATGACCGGCGACCTGACAGGGCTTGCCGCCGCCGTGTATATGCGGGGCATCGACTATATCCAGGTTCCCACCACCCTTCTCGCAGCGGTGGATTCCTCCGTGGGCGGCAAGACCGCCGTGGATCTGCCCGCCGGAAAAAACCTTATGGGCGCTTTCTGGCAGCCCGCCTATGTGCTTTGCGACACGGACACGCTTGCCACGCTGCCGGGAGATATTTTCACCGACGGCTGCGCCGAGGTGATAAAATACGCCGTCCTGTTCGACGACGGTCTATTTTCCCTGCTGGAACGGGAGGGGAAGGATTTTCCCCGCGAGGAGGTCATTGCCCAGTGCGTCCGCTTCAAGCGGGACGTGGTGGGCGAGGACGAGCGGGATGCCGGCGGGCGGCGGGGGCTTCTGAATCTGGGGCATACCCTGGCCCACGCCATAGAGGCTTGCAGCGATTTTTCCGTCTCCCACGGAAAAGCCGTGGCCATTGGCACCGCCGTGGTATGCCGGGCCGCCGGGAAAAACAATCTCTGCGCCCCGGAGGTGCCGGAACGGGTGTGCGCGCTACTGCAAAAATTCGGCCTGCCCACGGAAACGGACATCCCCCTCGACCGGCTGATGGAGCCGATGCTCTCAGACAAAAAGCACGCCGGCAGCCATATAAACCTTGTGGTGCCGGAAAAAATTGGCCTCTGCTCCATGCGCTCCATGGACGACACGGCCCTTTATCACTTTATGGAAGCGGGAATGTGACATGAAAGCCCCCATCTCCCCCTCCCCCCTCTGCGGGTATATACCGGCCATCGCCTCCAAACCCCCGGCCCACCGGCGGCTGATATGCGCGGCCCTAGCGGATAAGACGACCACCATTGCCTGCCCCACCCTCTCGGCGGACATCACCGCCACGGCGAACTGCCTGCGGGCCTTGGGCGCGGATATTGACTACGCGGACGGGGTCTTCACCGTCCGGCCCATCTCCACACCGGCAGTCCGGCCTGTGCTGGACTGCGGCGAGAGCGGCTCCACCCTGCGGTTTTTGCTGCCTGTGGTGTGCGCCCTAGGCGCAAATGCTGAGATCCGCATGGGCGGACGCCTGCCTGACCGGCCCCTCTCCCCCCTGTGGGAGGAGCTGGAGCGCCACGGGGCGGTTTTGACAAAGCCCAGCCATGAGTGCATCGCCGTCTCCGGCCAGCTCACCGGCGGGGACTATACCCTGGACGCGGGCATATCATCCCAGTTCATCAGCGGGCTGCTGTTTGCCCTGCCGCTGCTGGACGGCGCGAGCCGCATCCGGCTCACGGGGACGCTGGAATCCGCCGCCTACCTGGACATGACCATCCGGGCGCAGGCCCTTTTCGGCGTTAACAGCGTGTTTGAGGACGGGGGCTATACCCTGCCCGCCGGGCAGCGCTATGTCTCCCCCGGCGCGGCGAACGTGGAGGGCGACTGGTCGAACGGGGCCTTCTGGATTGCGGCGGACAGGATACTGGGCGGCACCCTGAACATTACGGGCCTTGACCCCAGCTCCCCTCAGGGGGATAAGGCGGCGGAGGCCCTGTCGCTGCGTATCGCCGCGGGCAGCGCCGTGATAGACTGCCGGGATGTTCCCGACCTCGTCCCTGTCCTCTCCGTGCTGGCCGCCGTCAGCCCCGGGGAGACACAGTTTATCAACGCCGGGCGGCTTCGCATCAAGGAGAGCGACCGCCTCCAAACCACCGCCGCGCTGCTCTCCGCCCTGGGGGCGGATGTGCAGGAGCTGCCGGAGGGACTTGTTGTGCGCGGAAAGGCCCAGCTTGCCGGGGGCGAGGTGGACAGCGCCAACGATCACCGCATCGCCATGAGCGCGGCTGTCGCCGCCATCGCCTGCACAGGGCCGGTGATTCTCCACGGGGCGCAGGCGGTGAACAAATCTTATCCCGCCTTCTGGGCGGATTATCAGCGGCTGGGAGGCCGCGTCACGCTGGAGGAGGAGCCATGAGCAACAGCTTCGGAAGCCGCTACCGCTTCACCATCTTCGGCCAGTCCCACGCCCCGGCCATCGGCGTGACCATCGAGGGTCTTCCCGCCGGATTTGCCCCGGATATGGAGGCGCTAGGGGCGTTTCTGGCCCGCCGTGCGCCGGGCCAGGGGCCGTATTCCACCCCCCGGAAGGAGGCGGACAGGCCGGAGTTTATAGCGGGTCTTGTGGACGGCCACACCTGTGGCGCGCCGGTGACGGCGGTTATCTATAACACCAACACCCGCAGCGGGGACTATGAAAACCTCCGCCGCGTTCCCCGCCCCGGCCACGCGGATTATGCCGCCTGGGTCAAATACGGCGACGCGCGGGATGTGGCCGGGGGCGGGCAGTTTTCGGGCCGCCTGACCGCGCCGCTGTGTATCGCCGGGGGGCTTGCGCTTCAGCTTTTGGAGCGGAAGGGCGTTTCCATCCGCGCCCGTATTCTCTCCATCGGCGGGGAGACGGAGCCGGAAAAAATGCGCTCCAGGCTGGACGAAGCCAAGGCCGCCGGAGATTCCCTTGGCGGGGTGATAGAGTGCGTGTGCGAGGGCGTCCCGGCGGGGCTGGGCGAGCCGATGTTCGGCGGCATGGAAAACCGCATCAGCCAGGCGGTGTTTGCCATCCCCGCCGTGAAGGGCATTGAGTTCGGGGCCGGTTTCGCCGCCGCTGGGCTTGCCGGCAACCAGAACAACGACCCGTTTTATTATGACGCCTCTGGCGTCGTCCGCACCCGCACCAACAACCACGGGGGCATTCTGGGCGGCATCACCAGCGGTATGCCCATCGTGTTCCGCGCCGCCGTGAAGCCCACCCCCTCCATTGGCATCGAGCAGGACAGCGTTGACCTGACCACCGGAGAAAGTGTGAAGCTCACCGTCTCCGGGCGGCACGACCCCTGCATCGTTCCAAGGGCCGTCCCGTGCATGGAGGCCGCCGCCGCCTGCGCCATTTATGACGCGCTGCTGGAAAATAACAGGTAAGGGGAAAACGACCTATGGAATTATCTCAGTTGCGAGAACAGATAGACGACCTGGACAGACAGATCGTGGCCCTGCTGGAGCAGCGGCTGGACGTCGCAGCGGGCATCGCCCGCTATAAGCTGGAAAACGGCCTGCCCGTGCTGGACGAGGCGCGGGAGGAGGAAAAGCTCGCCGCCATCCAGGCCCTCTGCCGCCCAGAAACCGGCGACGCCCTGCGGGATGTATACGTCCACATCCTCGCCGCCAGCCGCAGCTGGCAGGCACGCCTGATGGAGCAGAGCCATGGAGAATAAATTCGGGCTTCTTGGCCGGACGCTGGGCCACAGCTGGTCGCCCCAGATACACGCCATGCTCGCGGATTACGATTACCGCCTGTATGAGACGGAGCCGGAGGCGCTGGGAGAGTTTCTCACCACCACGCCCCTCGCGGGCATGAACGTGACCATCCCCTATAAAAAGGACGTCATCCCCTACTGCACCCAGCTCTCCTATGCGGCGCGCCGCATCGGCAGCGTGAACACCCTGACCCGCCACAGCGACGGCTGGCACGGGGACAACACGGACTACGACGGCTTTGTCCATATGGTGAAAAGCGCCGGCATCTCCGTGGCCGGGGGCAAGGCCCTGGTATTCGGCTCCGGGGGGGCGTCCCTCGCGGTGAAGGCCGCCCTGGCGGATTTGGGCGCGGGGCCAATCGTCACCATATCCCGCTCCGGGCCGGACAACTACGACAATCTTGACCGCCACCGGGACGCAAGGCTGCTGGTGAACACCACGCCCCTGGGGATGTATCCCAAAACAGGGGTCTCCCCCGTGACCGTGGCGGACTTCCCCGCCTGTCAGGGGGTGCTGGATGTGGTGTATAACCCCCAGCGCACCCAACTGCTGCTGGAGGCGGAGGCCCTGGGTCTGCCCCACGCCGGGGGGCTTTCCATGCTGGTGGCCCAGGCGCGGCGCAGCGCGGAGCTGTTTTTGAATCATTCCATCCCGGACGGGCGGGTGACGGAGATCGTCGCCGCCCTCTCCCGCCAGATGGAAAACATCATCCTCATCGGTATGCCCGGCTGCGGCAAAACCACGATTGGTCAGGCTCTGGCCAAGGCCCTGAACCGCCCCTTTTACGACGCGGACGAGCAGGTAGTGGCAAAAACCGGCCAGACCATCCCGGCGCTGTTCGCCGCCGGGGGTGAGGCGAGGTTCCGGACGGAGGAGACCGCCGTCCTGGCGGAGCTTGGGAAAGGCTCCGGAACCGTTATCGCCACCGGCGGCGGCTGCGTGACGCGGGAGGAAAATTACCCTCTCCTGCATCAGAACGGAATCATCATCTGGCTGCGCCGGGCGCTGGACGCGCTGCCCTCCGACGGGCGGCCCCTGTCCCAGATTCACTCGGCCCAGACCCTTTATGAACAGCGGAAGGGGCTGTACCGCGCCTTCGCGGACGCGGAGATAGACAACAACGGCCCGGAGGAGGAGACGCTCCGGGCGCTGATGGAGGTACTGCAATGAAAATTCTCGTTTTGAACGGCCCGAACCTGAACCTTCTGGGGATTCGCGAGCCGGGCATCTACGGCAAGGAGAGCTATGACGCGCTGGAGACCTTCATCCGGGAGGTCTGCGCCAAGCACGACGTCATATGCGAGATTTATCAGTCAAACCACGAGGGGGTGCTGGTGGACATGATCCAGTCCGCCCTGGGGGCGGTGGACGCCATCGTCATAAACCCCGCCGCCTACACCCACACCAGCGTCGCCATTCTGGACGCGCTGAAGGCCGTGGCCCTTCCGGCGGTGGAGGTGCATCTTTCCGATGTGAACGCCCGCGAGCCGTTCCGCCAGCTCTCCTATGCCGGGATGGCCTGCGAAAAGACCTTCGCCGGGTACGGCTTCGACGGCTATCGCCTCGCGATAGAATACCTTGTGGAAAAATACGGGAGCCAATAATGGAGCTTTCTGACTACGCCCGCGCCCTCGCGGCGGCGGACGAGGCCCTGGGGGATATTGCCGCCCGGCGGGAGACCTTTTGGGGGAACAAAAAATACCTGCCCTTCGACCTTATAAAGGGCGTTTGCAGCCTCATGGTGTCCCGGGCGGACATCGACGACGCGGCGGCGCGGCTCGAGCGGTTCCGGCCCTTCATCCAGGCCCGCTTTCCCGAAACGGAGGAGACGGGCGGGCTGATTGAATCCCCCCTCCGGCCCATCCCCGCCATGCAGAGGGCGCTGGAGGACGCCTGGGGCTGTTCCATCCCCGGCAGGCTCTATCTCAAGATGGACAGCCATCTGGCCGTGGCCGGGTCTGTGAAGGCACGGGGCGGGATATATGAGGTTTTAAAGCACGGGGAGGAGCTGGCCCAGGCCGCCGGAAGGCTGCGTCTGACGGACGATTACGCCCGCCTGGCGGGGGATGATATGCGGGATTTCTTCCGCCAATACACCATCCAGGTCGGCTCCACCGGGAACCTGGGCCTTTCCATCGGCATATCCGGCGCGGCCCTGGGGTTTCAGGTGAAGGTGCATATGTCCGCCGACGCGAAGCAGTGGAAAAAAGACCTGCTCCGCGACCATGGCGTGCAGGTGCTGGAATACCGGGACGACTATTCCCGGGCCGTGGCGGAGGGGCGCAGGGCCTCCGACGCCGACCCCAACAGCTATTTTGTGGACGACGAGCGCTCCAAGGATTTGTTCCTTGGCTACGCCGTGGCCGCCGGGCGGCTGGAAGCGCAGCTCCAGCAGCAGGGCATCCCCGTGGATGAGGAACACCCCCTGCTTGTATACATCCCCGCCGGGGTGGGCGGCGCGCCGGGGGGCGTGACATATGGACTCAAGCAGGTCTTTGGGGACAATGTCCACTGCTTTTTCACCGAGCCGGTGCTGTGTCCCTCCGTGCTGCTGGGCTTCGCCACCGGGCGCTATGAAAACGCGAATGTACACGATTTCGGTCTCTCCGGCCAGACGGACGCGGACGGCCTCGCCTGCGCCAGCCCCTCTGGCTTCGTGACCCGGCTGGATGAGAACCTTGTCTCCGGCTGCTTCACCGTGCAGGACGGACGGCTGTATGACTTCATGCGCCTGCTGCACGCGGCGGAGGATATTCTCATAGAGCCGTCCAGCTGCGCCGCCTTTATCGGCCCCGCCGCCCTGAATACCTGGCACCGCTGCCGGCAATACCGCGAGGCACACGGCCTGACTGAGCGCGTCATGGCCCAGGCCACACATATCTGCTGGTCTACCGGCGGACGCCTGGTGCCGGAGAGCGTGTGGGCGAAATATCTGGAAACCTATAAATAAAAAACGCGAATGACGGGTGCAGGCGCATCCGCCATTCGTCTTTTTGGGGAGAACCATTCGCTCCGTCCCGCCGCGCACCGGCGGCGGGACGGAAAATCCTTGGCATTTTGTTATTCGTCCAGAAGCGCACGCTCCGGGGTGACGAGGATTTTCACCTGGGCCTTCTTCTCCGGGCCGGTCAGGGTCGCGAAGCCATCCTTCACAATATCGTCCAGATACACGCGCTTGGTGATATAGCCCGGCACGGACAGCCTGCCGCTGCTGAGAAGCTCAATGACCTCCTCGAAATCCGGGCCGTTATAGCAGATGCTGCCCACGATGTTCTTCTCCGACATGACCAGCACGTTGGGGTTCATGGTAATGTCCTGCACCCAAATGCTGGTGATGACCTCATAGCCATGGGGCCGGATGCAGTCGCGCAGGAGATGGAAGCACTGCTCCGAGGAGGTGGTCTCAAACGCCACATCCGCGCCGCGGCCATTCGTGAGCCGCCGCACCTCCGCCACAACGTCGTCCAAGTTGGGGTCGAGCACCACGTCCGCGCCGGTATTTTTCGCGTACTCCTGGCGGACGGACTGCCGCTGAACGGCGATGATTTTCGCCGCGCCAAGCGCCTTCAGGCAGGCAATCGTGGCAAGTCCGATAGGCCCGGCGCCAGCCACAACGGCGGTCTGGCCCGCCTCAAAATGGCCCACCTTGAGGGAGTGATACCCGACGCTGAGCGGCTCGACAATCGCGCCCTGCTCAAAGCTCATGCCGTCCGGCATTTTGTGAACCAGCTTCTCCGTGAAGTTGCAGTATTCCGCAAAGCCGCCGTTATTGCTCACAAAGCCCAAGAAGCTCAGATGCTCGCACACGTTTAGGTTGTCCGTCTCGCAGGAGGGGCATTCGCGGCAGACGACCAGAGGCTCCGGGATGACCCTGTCCCCCACCTTCAGCTTCTTGCAGTCAGGGCCGACGGCCACCACCACGCCGGAAAACTCGTGACCCATGGTCACGGGGTTCACGCAGCCGGTCACATACTGGGGTGTATCCCCCGGCGTAAAGATAGGCCCGTCCAGATACTCATGCAGGTCGGAGCCGCATATGCCGCACCACTTCACCTGGATGCGTACCTCATCGCCCACCGGCGCGACGTCCGGCACCTGATCGACCCGCAGGTCCTTCGCTGAATAGAATCTTGCCGCTTTCATGTATGTCTGCCTCCTAAAAAAGTTTTGTTTGTTTTTTAACTAACGCAATAATAGACCTTTCTTTTGCGTTTGTCAAGGGGATTTTCCCCATTCAGTATTGCCAAAAAAATGGAATTTATTTCCGTCCCGGCACTATGGAAAAAGACGGCCGGGCCGCGCCTAAAAGCTCCGCGCGGCCCGGTCTTTTTTGTATGGTGTTTATTCCGTGGTCGTACCGGCCTGGGCCTGACTGTCCGTGGATTTATCGCCGTTTTCGCCGTCCATCAGATCGTCTCCGGCCTCCTTCACGCCGTCGGCAATATCCTCCCCGGCCTCTTTCACGTCGTCCATCATGTCCTCGCCGGCGCCTACCACGCCGTCCTCCGCGTCCTCACCGGCGTCTATCACACCGTCTCTGGCGTCGCCGCCGTCGTCCGTCATGTCGTCCGTGGGGCTGGGAACCGCCGTCGCCGCGGCAGCCGTGGGCGTGGGCGAGGTCTTGACCTCGCTTGTGGAATCCTTGGTTCCGCAAGCGGACAGCGTGCCCATCAGCAGCAGCACCGCCGCTATGGTTGAAAGAATGCTTTTCATCATTCCGCCTCCGTTCCTTAAAAGTAACAGCCTTAGTATGCCAACTTTCCGCCCCAAGTTTCACGCCGGCGGCAAAAGTTTTTGCATAAACAGGGAATTTTTCCCGCAACATGACATTTTGTTAATCAACAACCGCGCCATGTATATGCTATAATACCCCCATGGAACGAGAAAATACCTGCTGCTTCACCGGCCACCGGGCCGAACGACTTCCCTGGAGGGACGATGAATCCGCCCCCGCCTGCCTGGATCTGAAGGCAAGGCTGGAGGGGGCTGTTTTGGCTGCCTATGAGGCGGGCTTCCGCCACTTCCTGTGCGGCATGGCCACCGGCGCGGACATCTACTGCGGGGAGGCCGTGGCCGCGCTGCGGGACGCGCGGCCTGACATCACCCTGGAGGCCGCCATCCCCTTCGACGGGCAGGACAAGACCTGGCCAGACGCCTGGCGGCGGCGCTATCAGCGCCTTGCAGAGCGCTGCGACACCGTCACCGTGCTGCACACTATGTATACCCCGGACTGTATGATGGACAGAAACCGCTATATGGTTGACCGCTCCTCCCTTGTCATCGCCATATATGACGGCCACACCCGGGGCGGCACGCAGAACACCATGCTCTACGCCCTGCGGCAGGGTGTGGAGATTGTGGAGCTGGCCCCTTAAGCCGCAGGCAAAGAGAGTTTGAGGAAAATCCCATGAAGAAAAAAGGCATCATAATCGCCGCCGCGGCGCTGGCGCTGGCCCTGATTTTTGGCGGAAGGGCGCTGTATCGCCATCTGACGGATGGCCGCTCCTGGGCAGCCACGGTATTCTCCTGGCAGCTCCAAAAGGACGCATACACGACAGATGAGGACTTTGTCGCCTATCTCGCGGAGAAATCGGCGGAAAACGCCCAGCCGTATGTCATCCCGGAGAGCGTCGATATGACCGTCTTCGTCGAGCGGCACATCTATCAGGAGATGGACTACTTCGTCCTGAACCCGGAGAGGGACGGCCTGCTGTTTTATTTCGCGGGCGGCTCCTATATCGACCAGCCCCGGGCGGTGCATTGGCAGTTTTTGAACCACCTGGCCGCCGACACAGGCATGGCCGTCGTCGTGCCGCTGTATCCGAAGCTGCCGGACACGGACGCCGCCGGGTGCTATGAACTGCTGCTGGCCTTCTATCAGAATTACGACACCGCCGGCAGCCGCGTGGCGTTCATGGGCGATTCCGCCGGTGGCGGCATGGCCCTGTCCTTCGCGATGCAGCTGCGGGACGCGGGCCTGGACGGGCCGGAGGCTCTGGTGCTGCTGTGCCCGTGGGTGGACGTGACCATGTCGAACCCGGCGATAGCCGATTATGAGGCCGGCGACCCGGCGCTGGACGCCGAAATGCTGGCGCAGCTGGGTATTTTGTGGGCCGGGGAGCTGGACACCGCAGACCCGGCCGTCAGCCCAATCAACGGCAGCCTGGAGAGCCTCGGCTATATCACCCTCATCACCGGCACGAACGAGCTTTTATACCCCGACATCACGGCCCTGGACGCACTTCTGACCGGCGCGGACATTGCGCACAGCCTCATCGTCGGCCAGGGAATGTTCCACGTCTGGCCGCTGTATATGGACTATGGCATCCCGGAGAGCCAGGAGACCTATGAGCAGATCCTGGCCGCGCTCATGTGAGCAGGCACAGGATAAGCCCATAGACCACGGAGGCGGAGAGGCCAAAGGTTATCACCGGCCCCGCGATGGTGAACATCTTCACGGCGGTGCCCAGGATGAAGCCCTCGGTCTTAAATTCCAGCGCCGGGGAGACCACGGCGTTTGCAAACCCCGTGATAGGCACAAGCGTTCCCGCTCCGGCGAAGCGGGCGAGCCGGTCATAGACGCCGAGGCCCGTCAGCAGGGCGGAGAGGAACACCAGCGTCATGCTCACCGCTGTGGCCGCGTCCTTCTCGCCAAGGCCCGCCCAATCGCCATAGAGCATGGAAAGCCCCTCTCCCAGGCAGCAGATAAGCCCGCCGACCAGAAACGCCTTCGCCAAATCAGCCGCGAGCGGCGACCTGGGGGCCATGTCCTTGATATATTCGTTGTATTCCGCGTTTGTCATTTTCATCGTATACTTCACCGCCCTTATTCTGCGCAGACCCGGCGGATTTATGCACCCAGCGGCCCAAACCGGGCCGCTGGTTTTTTCGTTGACAACGCTTTGATTTCATGGCATAATATCCGCGACCGGTTCTCCACACCCGGTCCAAACGGCGCAGCAGGAGCTGCGCCGCTGTGCGGTTTTGTTTCGCCGTACTCTAAATATAAAATGGAGGTATCCCGCAATGAGAAACAGTTCTTCCCTGCGCCGGCTGTGTGCCGGCGGCGTTATCGCGGCGCTGTACGCCGTCCTTACGCTTGTTCTGCCCATGCTGTCCTACGGCCCGGTGCAGATACGCTTTGCCGAGGCGCTGACCATCCTGCCCTTCTTCCTGCCGGAGGCCATCCCCGGCCTCGCGATTGGCTGCTTTATCGCGAACCTCATCGGCTCGCCGTATGTGCTGGACTGGCTTTTCGGCACGCTGGCGACGCTTCTGGCCGCGCTGTGGACAAGCCGCATGAAAAAAAGCTGGCTGGCCCCGCTGCCCCCGGTGCTTTGCAACACCGTCATCATCGGCGCGGAGATTGCCTGGTTCGAGACCGGCTTTTCCTCCGCCTTCCCCGCGGCATGGGCCTATAACGGCCTGACCGTAGGCATTGGCGAGCTTCTGGCCTGCTATATCCTGGGCATGATTTTATTAAAGCTTCTGCCAAAAATCAGCTACTTCCGCCAGCTCATCCCGGAAAACCGGCTGACGCTGTTATCTGACAAATAAATCGACCGCCGTCCGCGCAGTGGAGTGCGCCGGACGGCGGTCTTTATTATGCTTTCAAATCGCCACATTCAGGCGCTCTGCCACCTTCTGGACGGTGGTCATTTCATTCTGGTAGACCTGCTTAAGCTTCTTCCATTCATCCCTGCCTATACTCAGCTCCTCGTCCTCATCCTCCTCCAGCTGCCGGCAGAGGTCGAGCCGCCGTTGACAAAAGCTTTTGCGGTACACTAACTCCTTTTGCGCAATCCTTTTCAGCTCAGCGACCTGCGCCTCCCGCTCCGGCTGTTCCTTCTTCCATTTTTTCGAGTCGTGAATATCAGAGAAGGCACTCCACAGGAAAAGCACACCGATAAGCGCCAACGGCAGCATGGAAGCGTTAAAGGGCGCAGTAACCCAAAAGTGATCCAGCAGCCAGGCAATGCCATAGATCATAGCGCCACTGATGACGCCCCCCACAAGGCTTCCTGCCGCTATCCATACAAACACGGCGAAAATGATCAGCGGGATCAGCCCGAACCAGCCGCCCAGAAGCTCCCGGCCCGCAGGCAGGAACCACAAACTCACGCCCAGGCAGTAAAGAGCATATATGAGTTCCGCAACAGAATAGCCGATACCTGAAGGGGTCGACTTGTTGATCTTGTCGATTTTTTCCGCCGCCTCTACTTCCGCCTGGCAGGAGCGGCCATATTTGTCATACTTCAAAAGCTTCTGCGCCTCTCCGCCATAGGCCGGTCGCAGCAGGTTGCAGACACCCCCAAGAAACATCAGCTCCTTGCCCTTCTTTTTCTCTATGCCGCGATCCATCTCATAGTCTATGGCCGTCTCACCGATTTGAATGACCTCGTCCCAATCATAGTGCATGGATTCAATCTCCGCCTCGACTCCCGGCGCCAGCTGAACATAAGCGGCCTTGGCGCTGGGGCGCTTGGGAAAAATCTCCTTCGCAATACGCCTTGCCTCCGTCCTGTCCGCTTTCGATTCACTAACGAAAAGCCGGCCCGCCAACGTCTCCGCCGCTATCAGGTCTCCCGCAGCATACCATCTCCGCAGTGCCGCCTCCGGCGCCAGACGGTAAAGAAACGCCACCTCCTCTCGCTCCTCCGGCGAACGCCCTTCGATAAACGCCACAACAAAGCGGTCTCTTTCCGGTCCCGGAGTTGACAGGAGCTGCTCTATACTGACCGATTTTCCTTGCGAAATATTCAGGTTGTTGTCCCCACCGATGTCCGGCATATCGTCCTTCACGCTGAAATTCTTGAAGCCTGCGTTAAAATTTTTCAGGTTATCCACCCATATCGCCCCCTATTACACTTCTTTGTTTTTGTTTATACAACGTTATCATACCATCAACCCCACCGATGCGCAAGTGCTTTTTCCCCCGCGAAAGGCACAGCCGCCGCCCGAACGCATATGCGCCCGGACGGCGGTCTTTTCCGCGGTCGTCTGTTCAGGTCTCAGGCCGCGTCAGGGGGTGTTCTCAGTTCCTTCTCCTGCGGCTGCGGGTCACGATAACAGCCGCCATGCCGCCGGCGCACAGGGCCAGCAGGACAAGCCACAGGGCGATATTCGCATCGTCGCCGGTTTTGGCGGCAGTGGATGTCGCGGGCGTTGCGGTGGGCGTGGGCGCTGCGGTGGAGCTGGCTGTGCTCTCCTTCCAGGCGATTGCCACAGGGGACAGGCCGTGCAGTGTGAATGTCAGGCCATTTTCGCCCTTGGTGACAGCCGGCGTTTCTGTCTCTCCCGCCACGGTGTTCAGCCGCGCGGAGGTGACGGTATACATATGAACCACGGTGAAGTCATAGGTCGAATCCGTTCCTTCTGGATAGGCCATCGTCACGGTAATGCCCTCGGCAGGGAAATCCTCCTCCGTGGCATCTCTCCACAGGCCGGTTTCCGGGTCGAGGATTTGCAGCTTCACATCATACACTATGGTGTTTTCCTCTGTGTAGCCAACAGCGCTGGCCACCACCTGCACAATCATGTCGTCTATCAGCTCCTCCGCGGAAGCGTAAATATCCTTCAGCCCCTCCGGCACCTCGGCCAGAGAATTCACAACGATTTTTGTTTCCTCTTCGGGCGCGGCAGCCTCGGCCACGGTCAGCGTATAGGACGCCGCCGCTCCTTCATAGTTGTCCGTTCCCACAACGGTCGCTGTAATCGTCGCGCTGCCTGCGCCGACGATGGTCACTCCGCCGTTTTCATCCACCGTGGCCACAGCGGTATTGCTGCTTTCGTAGGTAACAGCGCCCTCCGCGCCGGTCAGTGCGTTGGTAAAGGCGTCGTCGCCCACGGTTTTGGACACCTCGCTCTCCGCGAAGAAGACCGCCTGCGCCGCCCTGGAAATGACCACGCTCACAGACCCGGTCACGTCCGTGTAATTATCCTTGTGGGCCGTGTAATAGACCGTATACTCGCCCGCCTCGGTAAAGACGGGGTTTTCGGCGCTGTAGGTCTCGCCGTCCGTGGAATAGGCGATTTCCGCGCCGTCCGCCGTCACGGTGATGGAGTGGCCCTCGCCGTCATACGCGCCGGTATAGCCCGTTGCCGTCACGGCAAATTCGCCCTCCAGAATAGTCAGCGCCACGGGGTCGCTGACCGCCGCGTTGACGGCGCTCGTCTCCGGGATGGAAGCAATCACATAGTATGTCCCGGCGTTGACCGGCGCGCCGTCCAGCGCCTGCGTGCAGGCTTCGTCCGTATAATAGGTATAGATGATCTCGCCGTCATATTCCTCGCCATTTGCAAGCGTCACCACAGCCCCGCTGGCCGTTATCGCCTCGCCGGTGTAGGTCTGGGACATATCCGCCAGGGTCACGGTGGATATGGCCCTCCACTGGGCGTAAAGGGTCGCCTTCATGCCGCCGTTTCCGTTGTTATTGGTCGCCTCAAAGCTGTATACATCGTCGCCCCAATAGCTGTCGCCGGAGCCGTCAGCCTCTGTGTTCCAGCCCGCGAAGGTGTAGCCGTCGCGGACAGGCTCGGTGCACTGCACCGTCAGGTTAACGCCGTTTGAGAAGTTGTTGGACGGGCCGCCCTCGCCGCCGTTGGCGTCATAATAAAGGGCGTTGGTGGCCTGCCGAATCGTCACCTTCGTGCCGGAGGTCGTTGTAGCTGCGGTATCGTTTGTTGTCACCACCGTATCATTGACAGAGGTCGCCGTGACGGTCACGGTATAGGTGCCGGTATCGCTGACATTTCCTTCCAGGGTCAGGACGCTGCCCGTCGCGCCCTCGATGGTTTCTCCGTCCTTGGCCCAGGAATAGGTGTAGGTGAAGCCGTCATACTCTGTGACGGTAGCTGTCAGGAAACGGGTGGAGTTTGGCGGGTAATAGTAGGTGTATCCATCGCTTATCACATCCGATTCGGTGGTCAGCTTCACCTTCACCGTAGGGGCGAGAACAGCGCGCACCATAAACAGGGTGACGTCCTCCGTGCCGTAGACGGTCAGGCTCTTTCCGCCCTTGTAGACCTCGCCGCTCAGCGTATTGTCGCTGCCGAGAATGTACCAGCCAGCCTGGCTGTAGCCGGAAAGGACGGAGGTGGGGAATTTATACGTCCCGCCGGACACGACCGCCATATCCTCAATGGCCTCGCCGCCGTTGGCGTTGAAGTGGATGGTGTATTGCACGCCCAGCACAACCGCGCTGTTTTCGCTGTTCGCCACCACGTCATAGGCGGTGTTGTCAGAGGTGAAATACTGGGCAGAATCCACATAATAAGTGGTGCCGTCCTCGGAGGTAATCAGAACGATGCCATTGTCGGTACTCTCAGGCGTGACCGCCGTGGTGACGCCGATGCTGGCCCCGTCGGTCAGCGCGGCGGTCAGGGTGACGGTCTTGCCGCTGGGGAGACACAGGTTGCTCGCCGTATCGCCCACGGTGTTGCCGGTGATAACCACCACACCGGAAAGGCTCATGGTGCTGTTGGCGCTCACATATACGCCGCTGCCCTCGCCAAGTATAGCACTGGTAGCCGCATTTTCAGTAATAGAGCCGCCGCTCATGGCAAATGCGCCGCCCTCGGTCACATACACACCGCTGCCATACTTCTTGGCACCATTTCCTGTAATGCTGCCGCCGGTCATGGTAAAGGTGGCTTTATATACCTCTACACCGCCGCCGTTATGAAAAGTTGCTCCGTTGCCGGAAATCTAGCCGCCGTTCATGGTGAACCAGCTGATTGTGTAAACGTATACGCCGCCGGCATACATATTGGATGTAGAAGATATAGACCCGCAGACAATCATGATAGAGCAGCA
>JAJBVW010000042.1:3644-11210 GCA_020866945.1 Oscillospiraceae bacterium | reverse complement strand
CCGCCGTTCATGGTGAACGCGCTGTTTGTGTTCACATAGACACCGCCACCGTTCTGCGTCGTGTTTCCAGAGATTGTGCCGCTCTGCATGGTGAACGTACCGCCGCCGCTGACATACACGCCGCCGCCGCTCGCGTTGGCTTTATTATCCTCGACAGCGCCGCCCTCCATGGTGAATGTGCCTACCACATACACGCCGCCGCCAGAGGCACGGCTGCACCCGTTGCCGGAAATCGTGCCGCCGTTCATGGTGAAGCTGCTGCTGGAATCAACGTATACGCCGCCGGCAGAGCTATAGGCTGTATTGCCTGTAACCGCGCCGCCATTCATGGTAAAGCTGGAATTGCTCAGGTATACGCCGCCAACGCTGGCCAGGTTGCCAGAAATCGTGCCGCCGTTCATGGTGAACGTACCATTTCCAACATACACGCCGCCGCCATTGCTGGTAGACAGACTATTCGCGGCACGATTGCCGGAGATGGTTCCGGCCTCCATGGTGAATGTGCCGCCGTTTACATATACACCGCCGCCGGTTGCGGTGGGCTTGCCGCCGGTAATCGTACCGGTCTGCGCCGCGCTGGTGTCGGTCAGGGTCATACTCCCGCTCACCGTGACAACCACGCCGGTTCCCGTGCCTGTGATGGTATAGCTCGCCAGGTCAAGGGTGATGCTCTGCCCGGCGGCCACGGTCACGTCCTCGGTGACATCCATCAGCAGTTTAACGGTATCGCCCGCCGTCGTGGCCGCGTCGATGGCCTCTTGCAGGGTCTCGTACTTCGTTACGGTCTCGCCGCTGGTGACGGTGGCTGCGTACACCGTGGGATCCGTCGTCAGCACAAACGCGCCTGTCTCGTCCACGGTCACATAATAGCCCGCGTCGGAGGTGAAGCAGGTCAGAGACGAGGTGTATTCCCCGTATTGTATGAAGGTAACGTCCGTGCCGTCCGAGACAGCGGCCGCCGTGGTCACGCCGATGCTGGCGTCCTGGGTCAGCGCCCCGGTCAGGGTGATGTACTCGGTCACCTCTGTCTTGGCGTTGCTGGTGAGATATACGTTGCTGTCCTCTCCGTCTGTAGTGTTGCCGGAAATGACAACGCTGCCGGAGACGTTCAGCTGGCTGAGCGTTGTGCCGCTATACTGCACCTGGACACCGCCGCCGCCCCTATAGGAGCTGTTGCCGGTGATGCTGCCGCCGGTCATATTCAGCACGGAGCCGTTATAGAGATAGACGCCGCCACCGCCGCCAGCCGGGCTGCTTGAGCCTTTTTGGACGGTGTTGCCAGTAATGCTGCCGCCGTACATGTTCATGGTGGAGTAGGTAAGATATACGCCGGCGCCGCCGCCATAGGAGGCCGTTGTGGTGTTGACCGTGTTGCCGGTAATGCTGCCGCCGTACATATTGAACACGCCGTAGTATGCCCGCACACCGCCGCCGGTTGCTTTGCCGGTGTTATTGGTGATTGTTCCGCCGTACATGGTGAAGGTACTGGGGACGCTGGCTGAACCAACCACCGATACGCCTGTGCCTATATTGTCGGCAATGCTGCCGCCATACATGATAAATGTGCCGCCATTTGTAATGCTGACGCCGCCAATTCCAGCAGCAGCACTTGAATTTCCGCCGGTGATAACGCCTGTGCTGACGCTGTCCTTCAGCGTCAGGGAGCCGCCGTCCACGGTGATAACCGTACCACCGGCGCCCGTCAGGGTATAACCCGCGAGGTCAATCGTGACGTCCGCGCCGCTGGGAATAGTGATGTTGGTAGTCAGCGTAATGTTATCAGTCAGAGTATACTCTCCGCTGGCAAGCGTCCCGCCCTCGGCGGTCAGCTCCATGATAGTGTCGGTCAGGCTACTGAACGCCTCGAATAGCTCGTCGAGCTTTGCATCGTCCACCTGGGCCTGTTCCTCGGCGGTCAGGGCCTCATAGGCGTCGTTGGCGGCCTGGGCCTGGGCATAGACCTCGTTCAGCGCGTCCTCGTCCAGCTCGGTCAGCTCGTCCGCCGCAGGAAGGGCGTCTATCAGCGCCTGAACGGTCTGGACGGTGGTCAGCTCCTCCGTCTCAGCCTCCGCAGGCTCCTCCGCTGCGGCGCCGAGCATGGGCGTCTCTGCGGATTCCTCCGCGACAGCCTCCTCCGCGGGTTCCTCCTGCACCGGCTGCTCTGCCGATTCCTCCTCAGCAGATTCTTCTGCGGGGGATTCTTCAGGCTCCGCCTCGGCAGATTCCTCTGCGGGGGATTCTGTAATATTTTCTTCCGAGGGAGCCTCCGCGCCCTCGTCTGCCGCAGGCTCCGCCGCTGCCTCGTCTATATAGACCGTGTCCGTCTCTTCGGCCAGGACCGCTCCGGGGAGCATCCCAACGCACAAGACGATGACCAGCAGGATACTGAGCCACTTTTTCATGTGTATCATCGTTTGCCGTCCCTTCCATATTTGTAGATTCACATTCACCGGCGCGAAGCCAAGTCCGGCCCGCCGGTTTCACCACCCACTATAATTTTTCAGGGAAGGTTTATCTATCACGGCAAGGTAAATCTTATGTATGCTTTGTAAAGGCGTCTGTAAAATTATGGAAAGAAAATGGAAACGCCTCCCCTGCCCGGTATATGGGCAGGGGAGGCGCTGTGTTTTTTTCTGGTTTGTCTAAATGGAGGCATCAGGACGCTTCGCCGGAGGCAGAGGCCTCGCCAGAGGCGGAATCCGTGGATGTGGAGCCTTCCAGCTCGGAGGTGATGGGGTATTCTATCTCAATGCCGTCCTCCAGCATGGCCATGGCGTCGATATAGCTGGTCTTGGAGGTATCCAGCGGGTCGGTGGCGACATGGACGTTATCCCAGCTCCAGTACAGGGCCACGTTCACGCCCTGCATCGTCCAGGCTATCGCGTCATTCTGGGTGGTCATGAGGGAGACATCCTTGTCCTGGGTGCCGTGGACGAGGCGCACCCATGCGGGCTGCTCGGTCTCGTCGTCCAGGATATAGCGCAGGGGGTTATACAGCTCCACGATGGTGGCGTCCGTATAGGCATAATACTCGTCCCCGTTTTCGATGATGGCGACATCCTCCTCGAAGGCGGCCAGCATATCCTCATAGGTCTCATACATACCGTAGGTATCGTCCGGGCTGTAGAGGGCGGAAAGCTCCTCCGCGTTCTCCTGGAGAACCTCCAGCAGATAGCTGTCCCAGTGGCGGTAATCCTGGGTCTCGTTGCCGAACTCAAGGTTTTCCGCGTTGTAGTCGCCGTTCTCGTCCAGGAAGCCGATGCGGTCAAAGGCGGTGACGCCCTTGGAGCGGCTGCGGTAGCTCAGGAAACCCTCGGCGGTCATTTCCACCGTCCAGCCCTCTTCCTCGCTGCCGGAAAGGGTCATGCCGAACTCGGACAGGTCATAGCCCTTGAGCTGGAGGCCGTCGATGGATTCGGTGTAGCTGTAGTGGCCGTAGAAATACGCCTCGGCCTGGCTCTCGCCGTTTTCGTTCTCCCAGGTGACGCTGAGGGTCACGCTGTCGATGTGGTCAAGGAACCACTCCAAATCGGAGGTGGCCTGCTGCACCATGAAGTCCACATAGGTGCCGCTGACGCCGTCCTCGTTGATGGTCATGGCCTCGGCCTCGCCGTCCCCATCCAGGTCATACACAAGGCCAAGGTCGTTCACATATTCCACATACGCCTCGGCCACATAGCCGCTGAGGGTGCGGATGAACTCGTCCGCGTCCAGATAATCCAGCGCGGTCAGGGAGAGGAGGGATTCCCACTCATAGGCAAGGTCGGCCTCCTCCAGGTTCGTGATGGGGGAATACGGGCAGGCGCCCCAGATGGCGTCGGAGACGGTGCTGTAATAGCTGTCGGAATCCGCGTCATAATACGCGCCCAGCGCGCCGGATTCCTCCAGATAGGGGTAGAAGTCGGGGTGGTTGCCGGTCGCGGCCAGCATCAGGCTGTGCGCGCCGCCGCCGGAGCCGCCGGTGGAGACGATGCGGTCAGCGTCGCCGCAGATGTTGCCAAGCTCGATGTTATACTTGAGCCAGCGGACAACCGCCTTCTGGTCAACCAGACAGTAGGGGGAGTCGCCGGTGTAATAGGAATTGCCCTCGGCGTCGGTCGCGACGTTATTCTTGCCGCGGTTGCCGCAGGCGACGTTTATGTAGCCATAGCTCGCGTAGGTGCCGCCGGCCCCGCTGGTGGTGCTGGCAGAGTAGCCCGCCGCGCCGGTGTTGATGATGATGGGCGCGGTGGCGGCGGTATAGACGGCCCCGTTGGGGCTTACGACCTCCGCGTCCCAGTCGATGATGAGGTTGCCGTCCTCGTCCACGCCCTCGACATAGGCGGCGGGGATGGCGATGGACAGGCCCTGATAGCTCTCAAGCTCGGGGTTCGCCACGGCGGTGACATAGCTGATGGTGTATACGGTGCTGCTGGCCGTCCAGGTGTACTCCCCGCCGGCAATGGCGTTTTCAAGGTTCAGGACGGTTTCCACCTCCTCGGCGGAATACTGCACCTCATATTTGCAGACGCGCTCCAGCCAGGTCAGCAGAGCGCTCGAACTCTCCTGGCCCCAGGAGACGGCGCAGTTCACGGTGTCCCCAGCGTCCTTCAGGGTCGCGCCAAGGGCCAGCGCGGCGCTGGCGGCGGCGGTGTCCGTCTGGGCAGCACGGATGTAGAAATAGGCCGCGTTCTCGCCGGCGGCGGGGTCGATGACGGTCTCCCCTGCCGCGCCGTCCACCGTGAGGGCTACGCCCTCAGTGCTGACGGCCAGGGTCTCATAGTCCACCGCGAAGTCCTGGGCGTTCTCCTCGCAATAGGCCTGCGCGCTCTCGGCGTCGATGGTATAGACGATGTTCGGCCCGTCCACACGGCTGGACTGGTAGTTATCCAGCAGATAGCTCTCCAGCGCCGCGCCATAGGCGGCCACAAGCTCCTCCTCGGATACAGACCCGGCCACGGCGGGGTCATACATCACGGCGGCGTAAATCCCGCTCCCGCTCACGGCAAGCTCGGCAATCTGGGCTGCGGTCTCGCCGGTGCCGACGGCGACGATAAGGGCCGAATCGCCGGGCAGGGCCTCGTCGTTCGCCAGAAGCCAGGCGACGGTGTCCGCGAGCGTGTCTGCGTCGGCATGGGCCACAACATAGCCCTCCGCCAGGGCCGCCTGGTCGGAAAGCTCCTCCCCGGTGACAAGCAGGATGGGCGCGGTGGCGGCGTAATAACCGTTCACCACGGCGCTCGTGGCCGCGCCGGTCTCATCGAGATAGGCCGCGGGGACGAGGATGTCCGCCTCCTCCAGCGTCCAGGCGCCGGTCGCCTCGTCCGCCGTCCAGGCCAGGGTCTCCCCCGCGCCGGACGTCTCCCCGGAAGCAGGCTCCTCCGAGGACGCGAAGGTCAGGCCGGTGCACAGCCCCGCCGTCAGACACAGGCAGAGCAGAATGGATATAAGTCTCTTCATGGGTCGTTCCTCCTGTAAAATTCGCGCTTTGCGCACATTTGTTACCAATATAACTTATATCACTTTACTGCCCCAAAGAAAACCCTTCCGGCCTGAACGACACAATTTTGGCGCAAACAACACAAAAAAATCCCCCCGCGCAGCCGCGCAGAGGGATGTCGTTTTTTTCGGTTATTCCGTGTCCACGATCAGGTTGTCCAGGCCGTGCTGTTCAAACTCGGAGTAGTATTCCTCCATCCTGTCGAGCAGCTCCGAATCGTTGCCGGGATCTGCGCCCTCGCCCTCCAGGTCGCGGCGGGCAAGCTCCTCCGCCAGGATGTCGAAAAACACAGCGTCCTCATAGTCGGCAATCGCCTCATGGATGCCGCCCTCCTCATAGGCGCGGGAGGGGAACACATGGCCGTGCCAGGTCTCCGCAAGGGATTTCATCCCCCGGCTGGGGCACAGAGCGAACAGCTTTTCCTGCAAAAGGTCGTAATCCTCAAAGCGATCCTCCCCGCGGGCGGAGTTGAGAATCCAGTTTCCCACATATATCATATCCAGCAAACGTCTAAATTCTTTGTCGGTAAGCTCTATAGTCAAAGCCGCCCACCTCCTCCTATGTGTATTATAGCACATATGAACCACAATGTGTTACTGTTTTTTATGCGTTCCAAGGAGGCGCGGCCCGAAAAGCGGCGGCATGGAGGCATTTGTCAGCGGATGCCCGGGACTATGTCTCCTGCTTCTTCCTGTCGCCGCGAAGCATACGGCTCGCATTGAGTATCGCGAGCACCGCCACGCCGACGTCGGCGAATACGGCCTCCCACATGGAGGCGAGTCCGAATGCCCCCAGGACAAGGCACAGGGCCTTGATGCCCAGGGCCAGGACGATGTTCTGCCGCACGATGCGCAGGCATTTCTGAGAAATGTCCATGGCCGTGGAGAGCTTCGTGAGGTCGTCGTCCATGAGGACGATGTCCGCCGCCTCCAGGGCTGCGTCGGAACCCATGGCCCCCATGGCGATACCGATGTCCGCGCGGCTGAGCACCGGCGCGTCGTTCACGCCGTCGCCCACATAGGCGACCGTGCCCCTGGACGATTTTTTCGCCAGCACGGCTTCCAGCCGCTCGACCTTATCGCCCGGCAGAAGCTCGGCGTGAACCTCATCGAGAGACAAAGCCGCGCCGGCGGCCTCTGCGGCAGTCCGGCTGTCCCCGGTGAGCATGACGGTTCTGACGTGCCGCGTCTTCAGCGCGGCGACGGCCTCCCGGGCGGAGGACTTGATGCTGTCGGCAATGACGGCGCTGCCAAGATATTTTCCATTTTTTGTCACATAAACCACGGTGCCGGGGGCGTCCGGCTTCGGGGGGACTAGGCCCAGGGAGTCCATGAGCTTTTCGTTGCCCGCGTGGACGCTCGCCCCGTCCACCGCGGCGCTGATGCCCTGGCCGGGCGTCTCCGTCACGTTCGAGACCCGTTCGGGGTCAATCTCGCGGCCATAGGCCCGGCGCAGGGACTGCGCGATGGGGTGGCCGGAGTGACATTCCGCGAGGGCCGCTGTCTCCAGAAGCTCCGCGTCCGAAACGCCCTCCGCCGGATACAGGTGCTGGAGCCGGAACACGCCTTCTGTCAGGGTGCCGGTCTTATCAAAAACCACGGTTTCCAGCTTCGCGAGCATTTCGAGATAGTTCCCGCCCTTCACCAGAATGCCCTGACGGGACGCGCCGCCAATCCCCCCGAAGAAGGACAGCGGGATGGAGATGACCAGCGCGCAGGGGCAGGAGATGACCAGGAATATCAGCGCACGATGTATCCACTCCGACCAGCCGCCCACGAAAAGCGGCGGGACGACCGCCAGCAGCACCGCGCCAATCACCACGGCGGGGGTATAATACCGGGCGAATTTGGTGATGAAGTTCTCCGCCCGGGCCTTTTTGGAGGCGGCGTTTTCCACCAGCTCCAAAATTTTTGCCACGGTGGATTCCCCGAAGGGCTTTGTGACCTCCACGGTCAGAACGCCGGTCAGGTTCACGCAGCCGGAGACCACCTCGTCCCCCGCCGCCACGTCCCGGGGGATGCTCTCCCACGTCAGGGAGGCGGTTTCGCTGGAGGCGGTCCCGGGCCGGACCCCGCCGGCCGGGGGGG
>JAJBVW010000042.1:0-3634 GCA_020866945.1 Oscillospiraceae bacterium | reverse complement strand
GAGGTCCCTTCCAGCACCACGCCGTCCAGGGGTATCTTCTCCCCGGGGCGGACAAGGATTTTTTCGCCTACCTCCACCTCGTCCGGGCTGACCTCCGCCGCCGTCCCGTCCCGCAGGACGCTGGCGGCATCCGGGCGGATGTCCATGAGCTGCGCGATGGACTGCCGGGAGCGGCCCACGGCGACCGACTGGAACAGCTCGCCTATCTGATAAAACAGCATAACGCCCACGGCCTCGGAATACTCCCCCAGCGCCATGGCCCCCACGGTGGCGAGCGCCATGAGGAAGTTTTCATCGAACACCTGCCCATGCGCGATATTGCGCACGGCCTTCCACAGTACATCCCAGCCCACGATGGCATACGGCGCCAGAAATGTGACCCACCGCAGCCATCCCTCCGTCGGCAGGAGGGCGGCGAGGACGAGCAGCGCGGCGCTTACTATAATCCGGGCCAGGGCTTTTTTGTTTTTCCTCGTCATGGCACGTTACAGGACGATCTGGCAGTCCGGCTCCACACGCTTGCAGGTCTTGACTACCTTCTTCATCAGCTCGTTCAGCGCGGCCTCGTCCCCGTCCGTCTCGATGGTCATTTTCTGCATCAGGAAGCTCACGGAAGCGTCCTTGACGCCGTCGAGCTTTTTGATGGCGTCCTCCATCTTCTGCGCGCAGTTGGCGCAGTCCAGGTCTATGAGCTTATAGGTCTTTTTCATCGTAGTCTCTCCTTTTAAAATATTACTCGTTTATATGCTCCATACCTTGCGCGATAATCTTGCGGACATGGTCGTCCGCCAGGGAATAGAACACGGTCTTGCCCTCCTTCCGGGGCTTCACAAGGCGGCTGGTCTTGAGCACCCGGAGCTGGTGGGACACGGCGGACTGGGTCAGGCCGAGAAGCTGGGCGATGTCGCAAACGCAAAGCTCCGCCTCAAACAGGGCGTACAGTATTTTTATGCGGGTGGAATCCCCGAAAATCTTAAAAAGCTCCGCCAGGTCGTACAGCGTCTCGTCGTCCGGCATCTGGGCCAGCACCTGCTCCACAGTCTCCTCATGAACGCACAGATAGCCGCAGCGCTCTATCTCTCCGTTTTCCGGCATTGACTTACCTCCTTGAACAAACATATGAAAGGATGTTCATATGTTAGCATATTCTCATACACCTGCCAATAGGCGAGAGGAAAATATTTTCATCCTGCGCACTTTTGTCAAAACGTACAGATTGAGAGTTGATTTTTCTGGCAGGAAGTGGCATGATAACCTATAATAGGAATAGTATACAGAAGAAGGAGGATGGTTGATGACAAAGAACAAGGACGGGGCGACCCCGGGGCGAGGCAAGCGGGCTTTGTCCAGGGCGGTGTTCAGCCGCTCGTTTGTGGTGATTCTTCTTCTGCTGGTGCAGGTGCTGTTTATCTTCGCGTTTTTCGGGCTGCTCCAGCGGTATGTCGTGTACGCCACGGGCGGCATGGCGGTTATTGGCGTAATCATGATGATATACATTCTGAACACCCGGCGCGACCCGACGTATAAGCTCACCTGGTGCATCCTCATCGGCGTGGCCCCGGTGTTTGGAACGCTGCTGTATTTTTACGTCGTCTCCGACATGGGCCACCGGGCGGAGAAAAAGCGGATTCAGCAAATCATCGACGAGAGCGCCCCCCAGGTCGCAGACCAGAGCGAGCTGATGGCGCGGATAAAGGAGCAGGAGCCGGACTTCTATCCCCTTGCGGTATATGGGGCAAGGCTTGGCTATCCCACCTATGAAAACACACGCGTCACCTATTTCCCCCTGGGCGAGGACAAATTCCGGGCGCTTATCCCCGCGCTGGAAAAGGCGGAAAAATTCATTTTCCTCGAATACTTCATCATCCAGGACGGGCATATGTGGGGGGATGTGCTGGAAATATTAAAGCGCAAGGCGGCGCAGGGGATCGAGGTGCGGCTGATGTACGACGGCACCTGCTCCTTCTCCAAGCTGCCGGGCAATTATCCCCGCCAGATGGAGGCGGCAGGCATCCAGTGCCGGGTGTTTTCCCCTATCCGGCCCTTCGTCTCCACGGTTTACAACAACCGGGACCATCGGAAGATATTGGTGATTGACGGCCACACGGGGTTCACCGGCGGCGTGAATCTGGCGGACGAATACATCAACGAGGCGTCACGCTTCGGCCACTGGAAGGACACCGCCGTCATGCTCCAGGGGGATGGCGTGCGCAGCCTCACCATGATGTTTTTGCAGCTGTGGAACGCCGGAACGCCGGAGGAGCAGGCATACGAGCCGTATCTCATTGCTCCCGGCACGGGGCCGTCAGAGGCCGAGGGCTATGTCATGCCCTATGGGGACAGCCCGCTGGACGACGAGCTGACCGGGGAGATGGTGTATTTTGACATTCTGAACACCGCCCGGGACTACGTATACATCATGACTCCCTATCTGATACTGGATTCCCAGATGACGACGGCGCTACTGTTCGCCGCGAAGCGGGGCGTGGACGTGAAGCTGATTTTGCCCCATATCCCGGACAAAAAATACGCCTTTACCCTGGCCAAAAGCCATTACCGCGAGCTTTTGGAGGGCGGCGGGGAGATTTACGAATACACCCCCGGCTTCGTCCACGCCAAGCAGTTCGTGAGCGACGATAAAAAGGCGGTGGTCGGCACCATCAATCTCGATTACCGCAGCCTCTACCTCCACTTCGAGTGCGGAGTCTATCTATACAAAACCCCGGCCGTCCGGGACATCTATGAGGATTTTCAGAAAACCCTGGAAAAATGCCAGCGTGTCACGCTGGAGGACGTGAAAAAGGAAAAGCTGAGAGTAAAGCTCTCCGGCGCGCTGCTGAAGGTGCTGGCGCCGCTGATGTGAAAAAATTCCGCCGCAGGCACACACACCGACCTGTTTTCCTGACGGAAAACGGGCCGGCGTGTTACTTTTTCGCTTTATTCGGTTAGCGGCATTGCCTGCAAGGCTGCAAGCTGATCGCGTCTGCCGTAAATGATTCCCGTAACCCATACGGTCATAGCGGCTTCATCTATCCAATAGTATGCAATGAAGTTTTGGATTACCATCCTGCGAACTCCCTCCGAGTGCCACGGCTCATCCTCTAGCAGACTATACCGTAACGGCAACGAACTGAGAGTTTCCAGTTCATCTGCTATCTTGTCCGCCCACGCACAGGCGACGTCAGGCGACAGAAAAACCCTGGAAATATAGGCAACCGCGTCCTGCAACTGCTCTATCGCATAGCTGGTCATCTTTACCGTATATTCCACGCTCATATGTTCTCGTGAATTTTCGCAAACGCCTCTTTCAGCTCAAGCCCGTCACCGGCCTTGGCCTGGGCAAGGCCCTGCTCCATCATGGCATCAAATTCTGCCTTGGATATTGAATCCGCCGTGGGAATGGAGGGTATGCTTAAAGAATAGGGAATTCCGTTGGTCATGATGATTTGCCGATATAGGGAATCAATCAGTACAGAAACCGGGATGCCCAGACGATCCAGAACTCTTTCGGCCTGCTGCTTGATTTCCGGCTGAACGCGAACCGTTACATTCGCTGTTTTGTTGGCCATTGTGCTGCGCCCCCTTTCTGAGATTATTATAACATCATGTATAGCTAATTGCAATACATTTTTCT
>JAJBVW010000167.1 GCA_020866945.1 Oscillospiraceae bacterium | reverse complement strand
CCCAGGTGGGCATGACCGTGGAGCAGATGGACGTCGTGGAGCTGAACGAGGCCTTTGCCAGCCAGTCCCTCGCCTGCATCGACACCCTGGGCTTCGATATGACCAAGACCAACCCCTACGGCGGGGCCATGGCCCTGGGCCATCCCATGGGCGCCACCGGCGCGTTTTTGACCATGAAGGCCCTGGACTACCTCCAGGACCCGGAGACCGCCGGAAAGTACGCCCTCGTTACCATGTGCATCGGCGGCGGCATGGGCGCGGCGGGAGTCTTCGAGCTGCTTTAAAAGGCGGAGCCTTTTAAAGCAAGGGGGCTGCGGCCTGTGCGCGGGCTGCTGCTAACTGCCAATCATCAATCACTAACCACTACAAAGGACGGGCTTCGGCCCGTCCTTTGTGTTGTTTGGGCCGGAATTGTGTTGTTTGAGCCAGAGGGGTTTACATTTGACGGGAATGATGGTAAAGCCAAAAATATGACAATGCGAGTGTGGCGCAATTTTTTTGGGAGGACAACACATCATGAAAAAGCTATTATCCATCCTGCTGTGCCTGTGTCTGGTGTTCAGCCTGGGGACGATGGCGTTCGCCTCTGACGAGGCGAGCGGGGAGGCGGTGTCCGATGCGGACGCGGCCCTGACCATTGCAGACCCCGCCTGGACGCTGAGCGCCGACGGCAGCTACTATTCCCTCACGAATGTCCAGTACTGCACAAACGTTGTGAATGCTACGTACCAGTACATGAACATCTATGTTCCCGCGGCCTACATTGACGGCGGCGAGTGCAACGGCTATACCGCCGAGACCGCCCCCATTATCATCGAGAACAACTGCATGGGCTGGAACAGCTCCAGGCCCAGCGGGGCCAACCCCACCTTTCTCGCGGAGGGCGTCGTGTTCGTGAGCGTCGGCGCGCGCAGCCGCAACGCGGAGGATGGCACCGGCAAAATGCCCGCTCCTGTGGTTGACCAGAAGGCCGCCGTCCGCTGCCTGCGCCTCAACGACGGGGTCATCCCCGGCGACAAGGAGAAGATCATCTCCCTCGGCTCCTCCGGCGGCGGTCAGATGAGTTCTATCCTGGGGGCCACCGGCAACATGGCCGCCTATTATGAGGATCTGTATGAGGCTGGCGCGGCTGGCATCGTCCTCAATGCGGACGGCACCTATACCTCCACCATCCGCGACGACATCTACGGCTCCATGTGCTTCTGCCCCATCGCGGATCTGAATAACGCAGACCTCGCCTATGCCTGGATGTGGTATGACCAGGGCGCGACCAGCGTCGTCACCATGTTCAGCGGCACCATAGAGTTTTCCGAGTTCCAGCTGGCCCTCCAGGAGGATTTGGCGGTGGCCTACTGCGAGTATATCAACAGCCTTGGCCTCGTGAATGAGGAGGGGGAGGCCCTTACCTTCGACCTGACCGAGGACGGCACCCCTGACCCGCGCAGCGGCTCCTACTATGACCAGATCCTTGAAAACATCTCCGACGCCCTGAACGCCTGGATCGAGGCCGAGGGCTATGCTTCCTCCTCCGCCTCCGGCGAGGCGACGGACAGCTGGGAGGGCTATTACGCCACCCTGAGCGACCCGGACTCCTGGCTTGTGGAGAACGAGGACGGCACCTGGTCCGTCACCGACATAGCCGGATTCCTGAACGGCACGGGCCTGTCCCGGAATAAGGACATCCCCGGCTTTGACACCTTCTTCGCCACCGAGGAGGGCGACGGCTTCGGCACCGCTGACGAGGACGGCGTTCACTTCAGCGCCTCCGTCGCCGCCGTGCTGGAGGCAAATTACGACGAATACAGCGCCATGGAGGGCTTCGATGACCAGGATGTTGACGCCTATATCGAGCAGGCCAACCGCGAGGACATCCAGGAGCAGACCTATCTCATGAACGCCACCCAGATTATGCTGGCCGTCGCCGCCGGCGAGGAGGATGCAGATCCCGCCCAATACTGGCGCACCCGCAACGGCACTGCCGACGAGCATACCAGCTTCTCTATCGCCTATAACCTGTGCCTGTCCGCTCTGGCTGCCGGGTCTGAGGTCGATTACAGCCTCGTGTGGGATATGCCCCACGGATCCGACGAGGGGGAGAGCACCGGCACCTTCGTGGAGTGGGTTCACGCCATCTGCGCCGAGGGCACCGCGGATACCGCCGAGGCGGCCTCTGACGCGGAGCTTTCCGACGGCGGCTGGCCCATGTCCGGCTCTGGTGACACCTCTATGGACGCCTATAAGAGCTATCTGAAGGCCTATATGGACTGTGTCCCGGAGATGGACGGCCACGAGGAGGAGCTTTACGGCCTGATTGACGCGGAGAACTTCGAGGCCCCCGTGGCTATGGCCTTCGAGGACTGGTTCGAGGAAAACGCCATGAGCTATGACGAGTTCGTGGCCGCCGACGGCACCTACGCCCTCCACTACTTCGGCGTGACCAGTCCCGCCGCCTAAATCCTATATACGATTCATTCTTTTCATTCCTTTCCTCTATTCCGCGGAAACGCGGACAACCCCTTCTCCCCTCGGGGAGAGGGGGTTTGTTTGTGCGGGGAGGGAGATGGTCTCTTGTCAAACCGCTGACTTTATGGTATGCTATACCTGTGTGAGGGAGGTGGCAGTCATGGACAGCGCAAGCCACCTGCGGGAGCGGGATTGGGAGCGGATCCAGGCGCTCCGCATTTTTGACGATGAGTTTCTTGGCCTGGTTTTTGAGGACAACTTCGAGGGCACCGAGCTGCTTTTGAATATCGTCCTGGGCCGCGGGGACGCAGAGCATAAGATTGCCCTAATGCACAGCGGCGTGGGGGGAACCTCTCTCCGGTAGTGCCGGTTACGGGGGAAACCTCTCCGTCAGCGCCGGAGGCGCTGCCACCTCCCCTTTCAGGGGAGGCTTCCTATAATAGAATCCACTCCTTTCAACAGACTGCGAAGCAAACAATCCTCTCCTTTAGTGTGTATTGCGTTAGACGATTGTCTGTACGGCACTAAGTCTTAGCGTGCCAGACTGCAATAATGCCTCCCCTGCGAAGTGCCCGGAGGGTAAAAGGGGAGGGGGACCATGCGCAAGCATGGTGGAGAGGTTCCCACCGTGCCGGCACTGCGTTAAACGCCGCTGGCAAAGCGGGTAAACTATTTCAAGGAAACGGAAGGAGGTTCTCAGAGCATGAGCGGAATTTTTGAGGAAATACGGAGAGAAGCCGCAACGGAAACTGCAATCGCAACATTTATTGAGACAGCCCGTTACTTTAACAGCTCGGAGGCGGACATCAAAAAGCTCATCATGGAAAAATACAACCTGGACGAGAAGACCGCCGACGACTACCTTTTGAAAAAGGGCGCGTGACGGCGTGACAGGCAACCGCACAGCGGCGAACCGGCTGCTGTGCGGTTGCTTTATATCTTCCCGGCGTGGACGGGGATTTATAAAATTTTTTGAATGGCATAAGAAAACCTTGTAAAAAAGCCTTGAAATGATGGTATTGAAGTGGTAAAATACCATACGTATAAACATCTGTCCGCTGATTGCGGACAGACAGGAAAATGTATTGGAGGAAACCAAAAGATGAAAAAATTTCTTGCGCTGCTCCTGGCCCTGGTGATGATTTTCAGCCTGGCGGCCTGCGGCAGCTCCAGCAGCACTGACACCACTGCTGACGCGGACGAGACGGAGGAGACCTCCGCCGAGACCGAGACCGAAGCGGAAACCGAAACCGAAACCGCTGACAGCGATAACCCCACCGTCACCATCGGCGTGTTCGAGCCGCTCTCCGGCGACAACGGCGCCGGCGGCAAGCAGGAGACCCTGGGTATGCAGTACGCCAACTATGAGACTCCCACCGTGGAGATCGGCGGCGTGACCTATGACGTCGAGCTTGTCGTTGTGGACAACGAGTCCTCCACCGATAAGGCCGTCTCCGCCGCTTCTCAGATCGTGGCCGCCGGCGCTTCCGTGGTGCTCGGCTCCTACGGCTCCAGCGTTTCCATCGCCGGTTCCGACACCTTTGCTGACGCGGGCATCCCCGTCATCGGCGTGACGTGCACGAACCCCCAGGTCACCGAGGGCAACGACCACTACTTCCGCATCTGCTTCCTGGATCCCTTCCAGGGCACCGTTTTGGCGAACTTCGCCAACGACGAGCTTGGCGCGACCGTAGCCTACTGCCTGGGCCAGCTCGGCAACGACTATGACCAGGGCCTTATCAACTACTTCACCGAGGCCGCTGAGGCGCTTGGCATGACCGTTATCACCGAGTCCTTCCCCGAAGGCAACTCTGACTTCACCTCCTACCTGACCAACGCTAAGAACGCTGGCGCGGAGGTCATCTTCGCTCCCTGCTCCACCAGCTACGCCCAGCTCATCATCGAGCAGGCCGCCTCTCAGGGCGTTGAGATCCCCCTGCTGGCCGGCGATACCTGGGACTCCAACGTGATTCTGGCTGCCGCTGCCGGCACGACCCAGAGCATCTATGTCTCCACCTTCTATGCCGAGGGCGGCGACGAGGCGTTTGAGGAAGGCTTCAAGGAGTGGATCAACAGCGATTCCACCAACCTGACAAACAACGGCGGCAACGACACCATCGCGGCTGTGTCCGTCATGGGCTATGACGCCTACTATGTGGCCCTGGAGGCCCTGAAGAACGCCGGGTCTACCGACCCTGCCGACGTGATGGCGGCTCTGCCCACCACCACCTACACCGGCGTGTCCGGCGCTATCGCCTTCGATGAGATCGGCGACGCCGAGCGCGACGCGGCCTACATCAAGGTGGCCAACACCGAGACCGAGGCCTGGGACTTCGTGGCCGTTCAGACCATCGGCTGAGAAGCATCTGTAAAACTCATGCGGGGGCGCGCAAGCGCCCCCGTCGGAGCGAGAAGAACGGCATTATGAGCGCATACGTGCGCGTCCATAACCCTGGAAGCGGATGTATGCGCTTATGTTGTTGCTACCGTAAGTTAATTAAAAAGCGATTTAAGCTATCCCATACAGAGAAATGATTAGGAGGGCCATCTATGGCAAGTTTCCTACAAGCAAATCTGCCCTATATCCTGGCGGGCATCTCCGTGGGCGGGCAGTATGCCCTGATCGCCATCGGCTATACCATGGTGTACGGCATCCTGCGGCTGATAAACTTCGCCCATGGCGACGTGTTCATGGTGGCGGGCCTGGTGATGGTGTATGCCAGCGCCTCCCTGCCGATGTACATATCCATCCCCCTGGTGCTTATCGTGACCATGGCGCTGGGCTTTGTGATTGAGCGCGTAGCGTATAAGCCCTTGCGCACCGCGCCGCGTATGTCCCTGATGATTTCCGCCATCGGCGTGAGCTACCTGCTGCAAAACTGCGCGCTGTACTTCACCGGCGGTCTGGCCCAGGTGTATCCCAGCATCCCGTGGCTGTCGAACACCGTCACCATCTGGGGCGCGACGACGAAAATGGTGACGATTGTCACCCCCATCCTGACCATCGTGCTGGTGATCGCCCTCGTGACGTTCATCCAGAAGACCAAGATGGGCATGGCCATGCGGGCCGTTTCCAAGGATTTTGAGACAAGTCAGCTCATGGGCATCCGCATCAATGCGGTCATCTCCACGACGTTTGTTATCGGCTGCCTGCTGGCCGCCATCGGCTCTCTGCTGTACTTTACGAACTACCCCTCCGTCATCCCCACCTCCGGCTCCATGCCGGGGCTGAAGGCCTTCGTGGCGGCGGTGTTCGGGGGCATCGGGTCTATCCCCGGCGCGGTGATCGGGGCCTTTGTCATCGGCATCTGCGAGAACATCATCAAGAGCATGGGCTCCAACTGGACAGTCTTTTCCGACGCTTTCACCTTTGTGCTGCTTATCGTGGTGCTGCTTGTAAAGCCCACCGGCATTTTCGGCGAAAAGGCCACGGACAAGGTCTGAGGGGAGGTACGGACGATGAACGAGACATTATATACTTCCTCGGAGAAGAAAACCGGCAATGTTGTCGCTATCTGCGTCATCGCGCTGGTGTACGTCTTCCTGTTTCTGCTGGATAACTTCCTGCCCTCGAACTCCTTCACCCTCATGCTCATTCCGGTGCTGAAAAAGGGCGCTATCTATTCGCTTATCTGCGTTTCCATGAACCTCCTGAACGGCTTCACCGGGCTGTTCTCCCTGGGCCAGGCGGGCTTTCTGCTTATCGGCGCGTACTCCTACGCCATCTTTGCCATCCCGGCCGACCAGCACAGCGCCGTGTATCAGTATTTTGACGGCGGACTTATCCAGTTTTCCATCCCGGAGGCGCTCGGCTCCGTTCTGGGGACGAACCTCGGGAGCTTCCTCGGCGCTATCATCTGCATCATCATTGCGGGCCTTATCGCGGCGGCGTTCGCCGCGCTTATCGGCATCCCGGTGCTGCGGCTGAAAAGCGACTACCTTGCCATAGCGACCCTGGGTTTTGCGGAGATCATCCGCGCCATCTGCCAGTGGAGCGGCCTTGGCACCATCACCAACGGCTCGAACCTGCTGCGCAAGTACACGAGCTTTTCCGACATCAAGATTTCCTTTGGGGACACGGTGTTCAAGCTCTCCACCATCTTCCCGTTCCTCATCGCCATGGTGAGCATCCTCCTCATTGTGCTGCTCATTAACTCCTCGTATGGCCGGGCCTTCAAGGCCATCCGGGACGACGAGGTGGCGGCGGAGGCCATGGGCATCAACCTCTTTAAGCACAAAATGCTTTCCTTCGTTATTTCGAGCTTCTTCGCCGGCGTCGGCGGGGCGCTGCTCGCCATGTACCAGACCACCATCCAGGCGTCCGCGTTCAAGACGGCCATGACGTATGAGATCCTGCTCATTGTGGTCATCGGCGGCATCGGCTCCGTCACGGGCAGCTGTATCGCGTCGTTTTTGTATATCGCGTGCAACGAGTGGTGGCTGCGGTTTCTGGACAGCGGCTCCGTGTTCGGCCTGTCCGTGCCGTTTTTCCGGGACGGCTTCCGCAAGGTCGTCTTCTCCGTCATCATCATGGTCGTGGTGCTGTTCTTCTCCCGGGGCATTATGGGCGACAAGGAGCTGTCCTTCGCCGGGATGATACGGCGATTGAAGCGAAAAAAGAAACCGGCCAAGGCCGCCGAGGCCAGCGAGGGAGGCGACGGCAATGAGTGAGGAAAAAATGGTTCTCCGGGTGGAGAACGTCACCATGCAGTTCGGCGGCGTCGTGGCCGTGAACGACCTGTCCATCGATGTGCCGGAGGGGAAGATCATCGCCCTCATCGGCCCGAACGGCGCAGGCAAGACCACCGCGTTCAACTGCATCACCGGCGTGTATGAGCCGACCAACGGCCTCGTGGAGTTCATGGGGCAGCCCATGGTGCGAAACCATCCCACCGGGAAGATGAAAAAGCAGTACCTCGGCCAGGACGCGGAGAAATATATCCACGACCCGGTGCTGAACCCCTCCCCGGATAAAATTACCCATCTTGGCATCGCCCGTACTTTCCAGAACATCCGGCTGTGGAAGTCCATGACCGTGTTCGATAACGTCCTCACGGCGAAGCATATGCGGGCCAAGCAGAACGTATTCTCCGCGACCTTCCGCACCAGCGCGAAGGAGGAGCGCCGTATGCGCCAGGAGACCGCCGACCTGCTGGCGGAGCAGAATCTTCTCCAGTATCAGAACGAGCTGGCCACGAGCCTGCCCTATGGCCTCCAGCGGCGGCTGGAGATCGCCCGCGCCCTCGCGACCGACCCGAAGCTGCTGCTGCTGGATGAGCCTGCGGCGGGCATGAACCCCCAGGAGACCCAGGAGCTTGCGGACTTCATTGTGGAGACGAGAGAGAAATACAACCTGACCGTGTTCCTTATCGAGCATCATATGGACTTGGTCATGCGCATATCCGATTATATCTACGTCATTGACTTTGGCAGCGAGATCGCCCAGGGCGTGCCCCGGGAGATTCAGAGCAACCAGCGCGTCATTGACGCCTATCTGGGGGTGAGCGAGGATGAGTGAGCTGCTGAGAATCGAGGATTTGAAGGTCAACTACGGCGGCATCGAGGCCGTGAAGGGCATCAGCTTCTCCGTGGAGGAGGGGCAGATCGTCACCCTTATCGGCTCCAACGGCGCCGGCAAATCCACCACCCTGCGCACCATCTCCGGCCTTGTGAAGCCCAAAAGCGGCAAGATAACCTTCGCCGGGGAGGACATCACCGGCATGGATCCCACGAACGTCGTCCATCACGGCATCACCATGTCCCCGGAGGGGCGGCGCATCTTCCCGGATATGACCGTGAAGGAAAACCTCATCATGGGCGCGTATCTGCGCAAGGACGACCTCTCCGACGACTTTGAGTATGTCTACAGCCTGTTCCCGCGCCTGAAGGAGCGTGAGTGGCAGGCGGGCGGCACGCTCTCCGGCGGCGAGCAGCAAATGCTGGCCGTGGCCCGCGCGCTGATGGCGAAGCCGAAGCTCATGATGATGGACGAGCCGAGCCTGGGCCTCGCCCCGCTGGTCGTGAAGGGCATCTTTGACATCATTCGTCAGATAAACGCCCAGGGCGTGACCATCCTTCTGGTGGAGCAAAACGCCAACATGGCCCTCCAGGTGGCCCACAGCGCCTACGTCCTGGAGACTGGCAGCATCACCATGACCGGCACCGGCGCGGAGCTGCTCGCCGACGAGCGCATCAAAGAGGCGTATCTGGGCAAGCACCATTCCGAATAATTAAATACAGCGAGCCAGGGGGCGACACCAAACCGCAGGAGCGTTTTGGCGTCGCCCCCTTTTCGTACTGCGGCGGGGGTTTTTCCGCCAGGCCGCGCTGTTTCTCCTCGACGTACCTATGTACGCCTTCGTCGAAATATCACGACCTGACGAAAAAATCCCTCGCCCTGCATAATCTTGGGTGTGGGCCAGTGCGGGGCCTTTGGCCCCTGCTGGCGGGGGTTCTCCGTCTAATGTAGTGCCGGTTACGGGGGGAACTTCTTCTTTGGTGGCGTCTAATGTAGTGCTGGTTATGGGGGAAACCTCTCCACCGCCTAGCGGCGGTCCCCCTCCCCTTTCAGGGGAGGCTTCCAGT
>JAJBVW010000143.1:5075-9078 GCA_020866945.1 Oscillospiraceae bacterium | reverse complement strand
CTGATGACCACCACCAGCCATCTGACCGGCAAGAAAATCAACCGCTTCTGCCACATCCACCAGAGCACCAAGGATCTGGTATTAAAGGTGAAAATGCAGCGGCTGTGCGGCCAGAAAACCGCCGCCTGCTTCCAGCGCTGCGTTGGCATGGACGCCTTCAACGCCGTATACGCAACCGCCTACGAGACTGACCAGGCCCACGGCACCAATTATTTTGAAAACTTCAAAAAATATATGGAGTACATCCAGGATGCCGACCTGGTGGTGGACGGTGCCATGACTGACCCCAAGGGCGACCGTGGTCTTGCTCCCCACGCCCAGGCGGATGAAGACCTATTCCTCCACGTAGTAGAGCGTCGGCCTGACGGTGTTGTCGTCAGGGGCGCCAAAGCCCACCAGACCGGCGCTTCTAACTCCCATGAAATTCTCGTCATGCCCACCCAGGCCATGAAGCCGGAAGACAAGGACTACGCGATAGCCTTTTCCGTTCCCATCGACGCAGAGGGCATATTCATGATTGTAGGCCGCCAGAGCTGCGACACCCGCAAGCTCGAGGACGGAACCATGGATCGCGGCAACCCCAACTTCGGCGGCATGGAGGCCCTGGTGGTATTCGACAATGTGTTTGTTCCCAACGACCGCATTTTCCTCAACGGGGAAACCGAATTTGCAACTGTGCTGGTGGAGCGCTTCGCCAGCTATCACCGCCAGAGCTATGGCGGCTGCAAGGTGGGCGTGGGCGACGTGCTCATTGGCGCGGCAGCCGTGGCCGCCGACCAGAACGGCGTGCCCAAGGCATCCCATGTGAAGGACAAGCTCATTGAGATGATACATCTGAACGAGACCCTCTACTCCTGTGGCCTGGCCTGCTCCTCCAACGGCTGGCAAACCGCGGCAGGCAACTATATGGTAGATACCTTGCTGGCAAACGTCTGCAAGCAGAATGTCACCCGCTTCCCCTATGAAATTGCCCGTCTGGCGGAGGACATCGCCGGCGGCATCATGGTCACCTGCCCGTCCGAGGCGGATCTGAACGACCCGGAGCTTGGCCCCTATGTGGAAAAGTACCTCCAGGGCGTCGCCTCCGTTCCCACGCGGGACAGGCTCAAAATCATGCGCCTGATTGAAAATCTGACCCTTGGCACCGCCGCCGTGGGTTATCGCACCGAATCCCTGCATGGTGCTGGTTCTCCCCAGGCCCAGCGCATCATGATTTCCCGCCAGGGCGATTTGGCCGGTAAAAAAACGCTGGCCAAGAACATCGTTGGCATCGAATAACACGAGTATACGCAGCGCCCCGCCGCCCATATGGGGCAGCGGGGCGTTTTCATGAAAAAAACCGAAAATTTTTCCTGCAAAACCATAAAAGGGATTGCAATTTCCCGTCGGCTTGTGTAACATATACAGCGATGACAGAAGGAGGCAACAGATGAAGCTAAATCCCTATTATACCAACCGGGAGCTGAAGGAGATGGGCTTTCGCGCCCTTGGACGCCAGGTGCTTATCAGCCGCACCTGCCGCATTTATACGCCAGACACTATCTCTCTTGGCAGTCATGTGCTGATAGACGATTTTACCATCTTAAACGGGGACATTACCATCGGAAATCACGTCCATATCAGCTCCAACTGCGAGTTCTATGCCGGAGAGGCCAGCATTACCGTCGGGGATTTCAGCGGCATATCCTCCCGCTGTGCTTTTTACGCCACCAGCGACGATTTTTCGGGCGCAAGCCTGAATAACCCTACCGTTCCCAGAGTCTTCCGCTTTGAGAAAAACCTGCCCATCACCCTCGGAAAACACGTCCTGATTGGCACCGGCTGCTCTGTCATGCCGGGCATAGACATTGGAGAGGGCTGCTCCTTCGGTTCCATGACGCTTATCAGCAAATCTACCGAGCCATGGGGCATCTATGTGGGCATCCCCGCCCGCCGCATCCGTGAACGGGAAAAGGGACTTTTGGAATTTGAAAAAAAGCTGACCGGCAATTCCTGAGCCGGTCAGTAATAATTCTGCACTAACAGATAGATTATGGAGGTTTTGCACAATGGAAGATTTGATGGAAATTCTCCGGGAGCTGCGCCCGGATGTGGACTTCGAGCGGGAAACCGCCCTGATTGACGACGGAGTACTCGGCTCTTTCGACATCACAGCCCTGGTAAACGAGATTATGGACGTGTTCGGTGTCAGTATATCTATGGCCGACCTGGAGCCGGAAAACTTCAATTCTGCCCAGGCCATCTGGGCATATATCCAGTCCTTAGACGAATAAATCCCCCACCTGGCACGCCAGGACAAAAAATATTTTATTTTGTCGAGCAATTATTCTTGACAACTGTGTAAAGCTGTGGTATTATAATGTCCCACGGTGCGGGATAGAGCAGTCCGGTAGCTCGTCGGGCTCATAACCCGGAGGTCGGAGGTTCAAATCCTCCTCCCGCAACCAATTAAAAACCCAGTGTTTTCAAGGCCTTCAGCCTTTGAACACTGGGTTTTTGCTTGGAAAAATATGGAAAAAGCCCGGAAAAGATTCAACAAAAGTTCAACTCGCCCTAAAAAAACGAAAGCACAGCCAAGAACTGAAGCAAAAAGTAATACATAAAATCAGACCCACCCGTATAATTGGTAGGTCTGATTCTTTTATCCGCATTCTATTGGCATCAGCCCAGATTTTTCAGGCTTTCCTCCAGATTGGCCGCCAAAGCCTGGGCCTTGGCAAGCTTCTCCCTCTCGGCGTTCACAACGCGCTCTGGGGCGCGGGAGACGAAGCTCTCGTTTGCCAGCTTTTTCTCCTGGCTTTCAATGTCCTTTTGGGCCTTGGCAAGCTCCTTCTCGATTCTGACCCGCTCCTTGTCCAAATCCACCAGCTCCGCCAAGGGCATGAAGATTTTGGCGTCCTCCGTCACCACGTTCACCATGCCGACGATGTCCGCCGGGGGTGCGTCCGTGATGGTGATTTGTCCGGCATAGGCCAGGTTTGCCATATACACCCGCCCGGCCTCAAACACCTCCGGCTTCTCCGTAACCAAAATCAGGCTGGGCCGCTTGGAGGGCGGGACGTTCATCTCCGCGCGGCGGCTGCGGACAGCCTTCACGGCGGTCATGATGCTCTCAAAATCCGCCTCCTCCTGGGGGAAGGCCAGGGCCGGGTCATACTCAGGATAGGCGTCCACAATCAGGGCCTCCCCGTCGTGGGGGATGGCGCCGTAAAGCTCCTCGGTGATGAAGGGCATAAAGGGATGGAGCAGACGGAGAATGTCCGTCAGCACATACAGCAGCACCCGCTGGGCGCCCTCGTCACCCTCCTTCAGCCGGGGCTTGGTGATTTCAATGAACCAGTCGCAGAAGCTGTCCCAGATGAAGTCGTATATCTTCGTGGCGGCCAGGCCCAGCTCGTACTTGTCAAAGTTGTCGTTGACCTGGGCCGTCAGGTCGTTCAGCTTGGAAAGAATCCATTTATCCTCCAGCCGCAGGGTGTCCGGCAGGCGGTTTTCCTCCACGGTCAGGTTCATAATGACGTACCGGGCGGCGTTCCACAGCTTGTTCGCGAAGTTCCGCATGGCCTCGCACCGCTCCACATAGAAGCGCATATCGCTGCCGGGGGAGTTGCCGGTGATGATGTTGAAGCGCAGGGCGTCCGCGCCGAACTGGTCGATGACCTGGATGGGGTCAACGCCGTTCCCGGCGGATTTGGACATTTTCTTGCCCTGGGGGTCGCGGACAAGGCCGTGTATCAGAACCGTGTGGAACGGTTCCTGCTTCATATGCTCCATGCCGGAGAATATCATCCGGGCCACCCAGAAGAAGATGATGTCATACCCCGTCACCAGCACGTCCGTGGGATAGAAGTATTCCAGATCCTCCGTCTTGTCCGGCCAGCCCAGGGTGGAGAAGGGCCACAGGGCGGAGGAGAACCAGGTGTCCAGCACGTCCGGATCTCTTGTAATATGGGTGCTGCCGCAGGCCTCGCAGCATTCCGGATCCTCCCGGGAGCAGGTCATG